>SXVE01000053.1 GCA_005790265.1 Acidobacteriota bacterium
CTGTTAATTTTTATCGCTTCGCTGGCTCTCGCGTGCCGCGAAACGCCGAAGCAGTCGAACACCGCCAACGTGAATGCTCCGAACAAAACGAACGCCAACACCATCGCGCCGCCGAAAACGTCTCAATCGAGCACAAACGTGCCGGTTTATACTTACGAAATCGTCAAAACTTATCCGCACGATTCGAACGCATTCACTCAAGGGTTAATCTTCAAAGATAATTTTTTGTACGAAAGCACCGGAGTTAAAGGTAAATCAACTTTGCGAAAAGTCGAGATTAATACCGGAAAAGTGTTGCAAAAGCACGATGTTCCCGACGATTTTTTCGCCGAAGGAATGACTTTCTTAAACGGCAGATTTTACCAAATTACTTGGGAGGATGAGACGGCGTTTGTTTATGACGCTGACTTTAAACTGCTCAAAGAAATTTCGTATCAGGGTTTGGGCTGGGGATTGACGAATGATGGCACGAATTTGATTATGAGCGACGGAACGCACGTTATTCGCTTTGTTAATCCCGAAAATTTTCAAACGGCGCGCACGATTACGGTTTTCAAAGAAGACGGACGACCGCTGACCAATATCAACGAACTCGAATACGTTAAGGGCGAAATTTGGGCGAATATTTGGCATTCGGAAGAGCCGAATATTCTCGGCAAACAAAATTATATCGCGCGCATTGATCCGAACTCGGGCAAATTGCTCGGCTGGATTGATTTAAGCAGCATTTCGCCTGAAGATGTGCGCCGCGACAGCGAAAACACTTTGAACGGCATCGCTTACGACGAAACGGGCGACCGGATTTTCGTAACCGGAAAAAATTGGCGCAAACTGTTTGAAATCAAAGTTAAGCCGAAAGAATAGAAACTCGTCAAAATTAGATTTAAAGAAAGGATTGAAAATTAATTCAATCCTTTTTTTGTGCTTTTCGCGCATCAATTTCAAACTATTTTTTCGCATCGGCGGCGATTGGCGCAAAATTAATTTCAAATCTTTCTTCTTTTTTTCCTCGGGAACATTTTTTCTCTGCCGGTGTCTAATCAACCGAACGAAGAAAATCGTTCGTTCAAATGCGGAAACGCTGTCAAAATTTTCGTCTGGCACCGGAAATAATGGAGAAAAATTATGTTAAATCAATTGATCGAATCGAGAAATCACGCGGAAGAAAACGCCAAGCGCGGCGGTTTTCTGCTCGGCACATTCTTTCTGGTGGCAACGATGCTTTCGAGCGGCGTTTTATGGAGTCTTTTTGCTAAAAATATCGAAATCGGCGGCGACAGCTTGGAACTTTCCGCGATAGTCGCGCCGATTCCGTTTGATAAACCCGAACCGCCCGCGCCGCCGAAAAATACGCCGATGCTGCAAAAAGCCGAACCGCAAACGACGAAATTTTCGCTTCCGACGCGGCAGGCGAACATCGCGCGAATTGATGAAATGCAGCCGACGCCGACCGCCGTTTCTACAACGCCGAACACGCAGAAATCCAGACCAATCGGCGATTTTTTGATAAAAAACGGAGAGGAATTTGAATTAAAAAGTTCGACGTCCGGCGATTCCTCGCGCAACGCATCGAGCGAAAGCGTCGGAATCGGTAAAGATTACGGCGCACGAACATCCGAACCGATTGAAAAACCGAATCTTCCGCCGCCGCCGATTGTTGTCGCCAAAAAACCGGAAACCGCCGCGCCGCGCTCGAAAGCGCCGGTTTCCGGCGGCGTCATCAACGGCAAAGCGCTGAATCTGCCGAAACCGCTTTATTCAGCCGCCGCCAAAGCCGTGAACGCGAGCGGCGAAGTCAGCGTTCAAGTCACGCTCGATGAAACGGGAAAAGTCATTTCCGCAAAAGCGTTGAACGGTCATCCAATGCTGCGCGGCGAAGCGGAAAAAGCCGCGCGCGATGCGAAATTCAGCCCGACGATTTTAACCGGAATTCCGGTTAAAGTAAGCGGAATCATTGTTTATAAATTTTCGCGAAGTTAGCCGATTGTGATGTGAAAAAAAAGAGACGCTCAGAAATCGCGTCTCTTTTTTTATTTGTTTGTTTGTTCGCAACTGTGAATTTTTAGAAAGCGCGGCGTTCGAGCGCGGCGATTAAATCCTGCGTGTCCATTTCGTAAATCGGCACGTCGAATTCGTCTTTTAACTGGTCAAACGGCATTCCGTCGAGCAAAATCGGTTCGTCCGATTTGATTGTGTGTTTTGGAATAATCGCGAAATCGCCTTTAATTTTGTTTTTGACGGCGAGATAATCCTGTCCGGTCAGCAAACCGGCGACTGAAACATCGCCGCCGAAATACGTGTTCGGCACGGCGAGCACCGAAAGGTTTGAGCCGAGCAGAAAATTTATTTTTTCGATTTGCGCGCGCAAAATCGGCGCGAACATTTCGCCGGTCAGAATCGTGCCGTTTAACGATTGCGACGGCGGATTTATAGTTTCGATCGTTGATTTTCTCGGCGTCAAGGCTAATTCGTGCGTTCGCACATTCGGCGCGATTTGCACGCTGACGGGCGAGCGCGTTTCGGTTTTCTTCAGCAGATTTTCAAACGAATTGAGAAACGAGCGAATCATTCCGACGCCGTCTTCGATCTGCGGATAATTGCCGTAATGACGGCGCGACGGAACTTCCATTCCGGCTTTCAGGTAAATTTCATCGCCGAGAAAAGCGAATGTCACGCCGAAGTTTTTGCGAAATTCCTTTTGCAGTTTTTCGACTTGTTTGATCGTGCGGCGGCAGAATTCCGGCGTCACGCGCGTTAATCTTTCGTCGGTGTTGTAACGCGTGAGCGCGACCGGAACGATTGCCGCCGAAACGACTTTTGGAAAATGCGCGGCTAAATCGCGCAGCGTTTTTTCGAGCTGCGCGCCGTCGTTGATTCCGGGACAAAGAACGATTTGCGCGTGAATTTCAATGTCGTTATTTAATAAAAATTCTAATTTGTCGGAAATATCCGCGCGGCTTTCGTCAACGCCCAAAAGAAACGCGCGCGTTTTTAGATCGGTCGCGTGCACGGAAACGTATTGCGGCGAAAGTCGCTGTTCGACGATGCGCTTCATTTCGTCAGGCGTGATTGATGAAAGCGTCGTGTAATTGCCGTATAAAAACGAAAGGCGAATGTCTTCGTCGCGCACGAAAAGCGACGGGCGCGCCGTTTCCGGATTGCCTTTGCAAAAACAAAAAAGGCATTCGTTGGCGCATTGGCGCGGCACGATTTGCTCGAACATCAAACCGAAATCCTCGCCTTCTTCGCGTTCGAGTTCGACTTCCCACGTTTCGCCGTTTTGTTTTTTGACGAGAAAATCCAGCTCGGTTTCTCCGGCGGTTTGAAAACGAAAATCGAGATAATCACGAACACTGCGACCGTTAACTTTGACGATTCGGTCGCCCGATTCCAAGCCGAGTTCTTCCGCCAAACTTTCGGGCGTGATTTCTGTAATGATAACTCCGGCGCGTCTTAGTTGTGTAACGGCGGGCGTAACGGCAAATTCGTACATAAAAATAAAAACTTTAGTTTAAGGAAATTGACAAAAGGTTGGCAATTTTTTTAATCTGAATCCGTTCATACAAATGTCTCCTCATTCTTAAAACATTTGTTTTGTATGAATTACTCAATCAAACAGGTAAAATCAATTTACGCTAAAAGTATGGTCGAATCAAAGAAAAAAAGAATTTTGCTTGCCGAAGACGATGCTTCGATGCGTCGCTTCGTCGAAATAATTTTGCAGCAAGGCGGTTACGAAGTGCTTACGGCGGAAGACGGTTTGATCGCGATGCAGATCGCGCTTGCGGAAAATATCGAAGCAGTTGTCGCCGACGCGATTATGCCGCATCTTTCCGGTTACGATCTGTGCCGAATGCTGCGCGGCAACGACGACAAAAAACACGTTCCGCTCGTTATTTTGAGCGGTCTGACAACGGAAAACTCCGACGAACCCGACTGTATCGCCGACGCTTTTTTAGTAAAAGACCCGAAATTAAAAGAAAAGCTCACGGCGACTTTGCAAAAACTTCTTCAATAGAATCGCGGCGCCGGTAAACGATTCGCGCCAGTTCTCCCAGAATTAAAATTCCCGCCAAATCAAATATTAAATCTCCCCAATCAAAAGAGCGTCCGCTGATAAAAATCTGAGAAAATTCTTCGATTGCGACGAGTAGAAAAACAAGACAGCTTCCGATTAAATACTCGACTTTCCATAACTTAAACGTTTTCGCCGCAAAAAATGCGTTGAGCAAAAAGGAAAATCCGCCCATTAAAAAGAAATGTCCGATTTTATCGCCGAACGGAACCGCGCCGACGAATCCGAGCAGATACGCCGTGCTTTTATAATCGGCGAGAAAAATAATAAACGCGAGAACGAAGACGTAAATGATTAGAATCGTCTTCGTTCTCGCGATTTTTTTCAGCATAAATTCGACTGTCGAAGAATTTTGAAATTTTCTCAAAATTCCGAAACGGCAATTTTAGCTTTTAGCGCTCATCGCACCGTTTAAGATCGAGTCAAGCGGCGTAAATTCGAGATTCTGCGATTCGGCGACCGCTTCGTAAGTTAATTTTCCGGCGTATGTGTTGACGCCTTCTTTCAAACCTTCGTCGTCGGCAATTGCGCCCTCAAAACCTTTGTTCGCCAAATCCAAAGCATACGGTAAAGTCGCGTTGGTCAGCGCAAACGTCGAAGTGCGCGGCACCGCGCCCAAC
>SXVE01000433.1 GCA_005790265.1 Acidobacteriota bacterium
AAGCGATTTTTCAGCAATTGGATTCTCAATCCAAAATTCTTGTAAACGTCTTTTTGAAATAATGTGCATTAACAACTAATCTCCTGAAAAATTTTTTCGTATTTTTTTCCTCCTTTGTTTTGGTTAATTTTAATTTAATTTGAATTTTAGTTTGATTTTAGTTGTTAATTGATTTTAGTTTTTGTTTTGATTTAAGTTCAAGTTACTTTACAAAGGAACAGAAAAATTCTCTCATTTTGAGAATTCTGTGTCAAATAATTTTTGACTTTGATAAAAATCAACCTAAGTTTTACCATTGAATTTTCGCTCAAAAAACATTATGGAAATTCTCGATTCTCTAAATCCGCAGCAGCGCGAAGCGGTTAAAACAACTGAAGGTCCGCTGTTGATTTTGGCGGGCGCCGGTTCGGGCAAAACGCGCGTGATTACGGTGCGGATTGCTTATTTGATCGCCGAAAAAGGCGTCGCGCCGTATAACATTCTCGCCGTTACTTTTACCAATAAAGCGGCAGGCGAAATGCGCGAGCGCGTTGAGGCGTTGATGAAAGGTCAAAAAATGCAGTCGGCGCCGCTGGTGACGACTTTTCACTCGTTGTGCGTGCGGATTCTGCGGCAGGACATCGAACATTTGGGCGAAGGCTACACGAAATCTTTTACGATTTACGACACGGACGATTCGATTAAAGTTTTGAAAGCGTGCGTTAAAGACATCGGTTTCGACGAAAAACAGCTTGCCGCGCGACAGTGTTTGAACGCGATTTCCGGCTCGAAAAATCGCGGCGAAGACTCGGATTTATTCGCCTCGCGCGTCGAATTCAGCGACGAGCGAAAATCTGCTATTGCGCGTGTTTTCAAACTTTACGAGGAACGTTTAAATAACGCTAACGCGCTCGATTTCGACGATTTGATGATTAAAACTGTGCGGCTTTTGCGCAAGTCGCAGGAAGTTCGCGAAAAATACAACGACAAATTCAAATATATTCTCGTTGACGAATATCAGGATACGAACGCTCTGCAATTTGCTTTAATCAGTTATTTGACCGAAAAACAGCAAAATATCTGCGTGGTCGGCGACGATGCGCAGTCAATTTACGGGTTTCGCGGCGCGGACATCGCCAATATTTTGCAGTTTGAAGAGCATTTTCCGAAATCGAAAACGATTATGCTCGAACAGAATTATCGTTCGACGCAGACAATTCTCGACGCGGCGGACGCGATTATCAAAAATAACGAAGGTCGCAAAGAGAAAAAACTCTGGACATCGAATCCGGGCGGCGAGAAAATCTTTTATTATCCAGCGTTTGACGGCGATGGCGAAGCGCGTTTCGTTGCCGCGCAAATTGACGAATACCGCCGCCGCGAACCGAACGGAAAAGCGGCGATTTTGTATCGCACGAACGCGCAGTCGCGTCTTTTTGAAGAAGCGTTGCGCCGCAACCGCATCGAATACAACATCGTCGGCGGTTTTTCGTTCTATGAACGCGCTGAAATTAAAGATGTCATCGCTTATTTGAAAATGGCACTCAATCCGTTTGACGACATCGCATTTATGCGCGTCGTCAACACGCCGACGCGCGGACTCGGAAAAACTTCGCTCGATGAATTGCAGCTGCGCGCGCGCGATTTCGGAACTTCGTTGTGGGAAGCGCTCGCGATTATCACGGAAAATTACGATAAACCTTTGAATCTGACGGCGCGCGCTCTCGAATCTTTGCGGAAATTCAAACAAGTCGTCGAAAATCTGCAAAAGAAAGTCGCTGAAGCGTCGGAAACCGACAAGCCGGTGACCGAAGTTGTTATTGCGGCGATTGAAGATACCGGTTATGCGAATATGCTGCGCGCCGAAAACACGGACGAATCGGCGACCAGACTCGAAAATTTGGAAGAACTCGTCAACGCGGCGGTTGATTACGACAAACAGGAACAAAACGGACTCCGCGATTTTATTGACCATTCCGCGCTCGTTTCCGACACGGACAAATTCGACCGCAACGCCGCCGTGACGATGATGACCGTTCACGCGGCGAAAGGTTTGGAATTTCCGATTGTCTTTCTCGTCGGTCTCGAAGATGGCATTTTCCCGCATTCGCGTTCGTTAAATGACACGAAAGAACTCGAAGAAGAACGGCGGCTCGCGTATGTCGCGATCACGCGTGCCGAAAAGATTTTATTTATCACGCATTCGATGCGCCGCCGCGTTTACGGCGAAGAAATGGCGGCGGAACCGTCGCAGTTTTTGAACGAAATGCCGCTCGATTTGATTAAAGATATGTCGCGCGGTTCAAGCTGGCTTTCGTTCGCTAAAAGTTCGGGCGTGCAGTCAAACAAATATGCGGCGTCGGCGCTGCGCGGCGAAACGCAAAAGGAAAAACCAAAAAACGCTTACACCGGCAAAACGTATAACAATGCCGAAGCGATTGCCGAATTTTTCAAAAACAAAAAAGGCAACGCGCCGAATGTTCCGATGGCGGAAGAAAAACCGACGATCAGCCGTCCCGTTACCGGTTTTGATAAATTAAAAGCCGCCGCGACGCAAAATAAACCGGGCGCGAAACCTGCCGGTGAAAGTTCCGGTTCGTTTGTCGCGGGAAGTCACGTGCGGCACGCTAAATACGGCAAAGGCTTGGTTTTGCGGCGTGAAGGCACAGGCGATAATGTAAAGTTGACAATCAGCTTTCCCGGTTTCGGTCAGAAAAAGATGATCGAAAAATTTGCCAATTTAGAAAAAGCATAAATAAAGTAAGTAATCGAAAATAAGAAGCAGCGCAAAGATAACTTTGCGCTGCTTCTTATTTTTTAACCGTTATTCAGCAAAACGTGTATGATAATTGCATAGCTTTACAGATACGTTTGACGAAAATTCAAACTGTCAAAATTTAGAACACTACTGGGGGAATTTATCATGCGAAAATTTCGTTTTGCGAAATTAACATCAATTTCTGCTTTATCGGCATCAATCGTTTTTTCAATCGGTTGTCAGCCGCAAACTTCGACGACGAACGCCAATTTGGTTAATACAAACGCGAACGTCGCCAATTCGTTCGTCAACACGAATTCCAATTCTGCGGCGATGAATATGAACGGCGCGGCGAGTTCGATGATTGAAACGAGAGAGCCGGAACAATATACCGCCAAAGTCGCTCTTAATTTTGAAGCGGTCGGCGATCAGCGAACGACGGCGCTGCCGACAATCGGCGCGGTCGTCGCGCGCAGCGGCGCAGATCGTAGAATGGAATTCACTTTGCCGGGAACGGGCGAAAAAGTCATCTATCTCGACAAAGCCGGAACCAATTACGTGATTTTGCCGAATCGCAAACAATACGCCGAGTTAAATGCGCAATCGGTCGGTTTTGAAGTGCGGCAACTGCTGATGCCCGAACAAATCGTGCAGCAAGTCAAGAAAATGCAGGGCTTGGAAATGGTCGGCGAAGAACAGCAAAACGGCAGAACCGTCATGAAATACCGTTACGGCGGCGTTGCCAACACGCAGACGCAAGCCGGACAGGTCGGAACCGAATCTTTTTTAATGGTAGATAAAGAAACGGGTTTGCCGCTGCGTTCGGAAACCGTCGCGCAGTCGCAAACCGGCGGCAATGTGCAGGGATTCAAAGGCGCGCGAATGATTACGCAAATGAGCGATATTCAAACTTCGGCTGATCCGGCGTTGTTTATGCCGCCGACCGATTACGCGAAAGTTGATTCCGAACAGCTCAAAGCGCAGATGAGTTTGATCTTTAATGTTGCCGGTCAATTTATCGGTCAGATGATGCAGTCGGCAGCGAAACCGGCGACATCGCCAATGACGAGTCCAATAAATAATTCGGCGGCAAATTCAGCTCCGCAGCAATAAAATTATGAGTAAATTCATCGTATTTTTACTCGGCGCACTGCTCGGCATCGTCATCGGCGGCGCGATTATTTTTTATACTTTCGGCGGCGCGCCGCGCGCGGCAAAAGCGCCGGGCGCGCCGATTCAGCCGCCGGACGCCAGCGGCGCACCGCCCGGAACCGCGCAAATCGTATTGAAACAGGATTTCTTCAATCAGGTTTTGCAGACGATTTTTCGCGATATGAACGCCCCGGCTTTTCCGCTTAATTTGACCGGACAAAACAATGCGGGAAACGATCAAGTCGTGCAGTACGGCTTGCTGCAAAACGCCAACCAGTGCGAAGGAAAAATCACGCTTTTGCCGGAAGGCAGCGGCGTTCAGACCGGCGTTCGATTCGAGAATAACCGTATCGGCGCGCCGCTCGCTTTTTCCGGCAGCACGAGCGTTTTCGGCAACTGCGTGCAGTTTAACGGTTGGGCGCAGGCGGCGCTCGATTTGCGTTTCGACGCCGCGCAGCAAACTGTTTTCGGACAAATAAACGTCGAAACCGTCAACATTGACGGGCTTTCGCCGATTATCAGCGGATTCGTTACGCCGATTGTGCAGTCAACGATCAATCAGCGTGTCAATCCGATTCAGATTTTGCAGGGCAAACAAATCGCGCTCAATCTGCCGATTACAGCGACAAACGGCAATTTGCAGGCGAACGTGCAGGATGTTCGGTCTGAAATCAAAGATAACGCGCTGAATTTGTATGTCATTTACGAATTTGCCGGAAAACCGATTGGTCAATAAGAAAGATTGTCTGATTTGAAAAAGTAAAAGGTTCGCAATATTTTTATTATTGCGAACCTTTTACTTTTTGACACAGTCGGACAATTTCTTGACTACTGATTTTCCGTTTCTAATTTTTGCGTCCATTCGTTGTTTGGATAACGTTTTCTGAGGATTTGCGCGGCGGCGTTGCGCAAATCTTCATTATTGCCGCAAGAATATTTTTTCCAGCCGTTCGCTTCGTACACGATATATAAACTTTCAGGAAGTCGTTTGTCGGTCGGTGAATTCTTCGCCCATTCGAGCACTTTTTCGCCCAGATATTTCGGCGCGTCGCCCAAATCCTTGATTTTTTTGCGCTCATTCTGCGCCGCCAAACTTTGCGCGTCCGTCAAAAATTTAGGTTTTTCAGAAATATTTGCGGCTTTTTCTTCGCCGTTTTCGTCGTATTCCGAATCAAACGGCGCGCACCACCAATCATTGACATCGAAAGTATCGGTGTCGTTATCGGTTTTTTCGAGCGCCGATTCGACAAAAGGCGAAAGAATTGGATTTTTCAAGATTAGATATAAAACGGCGCGCTGTTTAGCAATCGGAGTTTTAGCCTGGTTGATCTGACTGATCGCCGTTTTCAATTCCGGTTTGTATTTCAGCAATTCCGGTTCTATTTTTTGCGCGATCGCAAAATCTTCTAAAATAATCGCTTTCGTCCAGATCACAATGGCGAATTGCTCGCGCAGATAATCGGGCAGCGCCGCTGATTTTTGCGTTTCCAGCAACACGGAAAGCGGGAAGTGTTGATTAATTTTTTCGAGCGTTCCCGAATCGAAAAGCAGACGATTCTGCCATTCTTTTTCCGATTTAAATTGTTCGTCAACTTCGCGCTCGAAAACTTCCCGCGGCTGTTCGTTGTATTTCGGATCGTAATAAGACTTTTGTTCAGCGATAAAATCATCAATCGAGCCGCTTTTGCCGTCAAAATCGAAAGTAAACGGCTGACGAAGAGAAAATTTGAGAAAATCGTCGAGCGTTTCAGCAGTTTTAAGGCGCAGTTCGAGAAACTGATTGCGGCTTGAAATCGGCAGATCAACGGTCGAGTTCAAAACTTCGTCGAGAATTTTCACCGCTTCCGCGTGCTTGCCTTGTTCGATGTAAATTCTGGCGGCGTGATAAGCGACCGTCGGATAAGCGAGCGCCGAACGGCTCATTCGCCCCGCCGCATCAAGCAGGCGTTTCAGTTCGGTCGAGTTTTTATCGGCTTTCGAGATTGCCGCCATCAGCCACAGATCGGCATCCGACTGGCGATATTTGGAAAGCGCGTAGAGATAGCTTTCCGTATTTTTAATTTGATATGCGAAAAGCCAATCGGTCAAATCGTCGCGCCGCAGAAATTCGGGCAGAATCGAAAGCGATCTTTCTTCGGAACCGAAATATCCGCCTTGATATTCGGCTTGCTTGTTGTCGTTAAACTGCGACGAATACGCATTCTTACGCGCTTCCGTAACGCGTTTTTTCATTTCTTCGGTCAGCGGTTTGCCGACCACGCGTTCGGCTTCGGCAAGCGCTTGTTCGTCGGTCGCGTCGAATCTGACAAAGAAATTCCAATTTTGCGAATAATCGTCCGCGTAGAGATAAATCTGCAAATCATTTTCGTTTTTCTTGACCGAGTTTGTCGCGGTTGAATTAGCGTTAATAAAAGGAACATCAGAATTAGCCGCACCCATCATATTCAACTCGGCTGACGTTTCGTTGTTCTTTTTTTCTTCTTCCTTTTTCTTTTCTTCGGTTTCGAGCGCTTCTTTTTCAAATTTATCGAGCAGCCACGTATAATCAATCACATCCTGCCGAAAATTTTGGTTGCCGCTTTGAAACGAAATCTTTTGCGCGAGTTCGCTGACGCGTTCCTGCGGATGCAGACGATATTTAATCAATCCGAGCAAAAGTTCGGCGGAAGCGGCGAATTTGCCGCTTCTGGAAACGATATTTTCAAGCCGCTGTTCGGCTTCGGCGTAAAATTCGGCTGATTTTTCCGCTGATTTGGAAAGACTCGCCTGGCGAATCAAAGTTCGACCGACGAGATAATCGGCGGTTTCCTGCCAGACCGATTCGCCGTCTTCGGAAATTTCGGCGAAGCGTCGTTTGGCTTCCGCGTAATTCAGCGAATAAAACTCTGCCGCCGCGAGTTGATAAGCTCGATCTTTGCGCAGCCATTCGGGCATCGCTGCGTTTGCTTCGGCAGGAATTTGTCTGCCGCTCGCGCAGTTGGTAAAAACCGCGTCCTGCGCCTGCGTCCATTCGAGCACGTTTTTGTCGTCGGAACCGTAGGAAGAAATTCGATTTGCCAAGGTTTCAGCCGCAGTATCAAACGAGCTTTTCGTGCAGTTCGGGAAAAAATCGTAACCGCCGTAATCGCGCTCGGTGTAAATATCCGGCGCTTTTTCTTCGTCTTTGACAACTTCCTTTCGGCGTTTGAGCCACGATTTGACGGCTTCGGTAACATCTTCTTTGCGAAAATCCTCGTTGCTGAAATCGGCTTTCCACACTTCGACGAGGCTTTTCTGTTCGTCGTAATCGAAGGAGCCGCCGCTTACATAACGATAGGCGGCGATTAAAACCGAACGATGCAGCGTCGGTTTGACGATGCCGATTTTGCCCGCCGCAAAATTTTCAAACGGATTTTCCGGCGCGTATTTATACTCAAAAACCGGCGTCACAAAAGCCGGTCCGCACGGCAGAGCATTGACGGCAAACGCGAAAACTAAAAGAATTGCGGCGAAGGTGCGAAAAGGATTTTTCATTTTAATTGAACGACTGTATCGGATAAAGTTGCGGACGAAATCACTATACAATACCGCCGCCGTTATCAAAAGTTTCTGCGCCGAGTGCGCCGCTAATTGCAAAAAAATAATAAAAAAGTGCGTCCGCCAATTCTTCGGCGGACGCACTTTTTTATTATTTGGATTAATTTTGAACGGGGAAATCAAACGCTCATTATTTCCTGTTCTTTCGTTTTCGCCAGTTCATCAATTTTGGCTGTGAAAACGTTGGTTGATTTTTGCACTTCATCCAGTCCGTAACGTTCGTCGTCTTCGGAAATCGCTTTGTCTTTCAGCATTTTCTTGAGCGAATCATTTGAACTGTGGCGCACGTTGCGGATAGCAACTTTGTGTTCTTCAGCGATTTCGCCGACCTGTTTGGCTAACTGACGGCGGCGTTCTTCGTTAAGCGGCGGAATCGAAAGACGAATCACTTTGCCGTCGTTTGACGGCGAAAATCCGAGATTCGATTGATTGATCGCTTTTTCAATCGGACTGATTTGCGAAGCGTCCCACGGCTGAACGGTCAGCGTCTGCGGTTCGGGAACGTTGACCGAAGCCATCTGACTGAGCGGCGTCGGAACGCCGTAATAATCAACCATTACAGCATCAAGCAAACCGACGGTCGCGCGTCCGGTGCGAATATTCGTCAACCGCCGTTTGAAATCTTCGATCACCGCTTCCATTTTCGGTTTGGTTTCTTTAACAACAATATCTACACTCATAATTTCCTCGGAAAATTGTTTGATAAAATTTATTTGGCAACTTGTTTTTGCCCTTCGAGCACAACCATTGTTCCAATCGTCAAATCGCCGCAAACCGCTTTGATAATATTGCCGGATTCTTTCATATTAAAAACCATAATCGGCAGATTATTGTCCATACAAAGCGAGATTGCCGAAGCGTCCATTACTTTGAGCTGATTTTCCAGCACTTCTTGATAAGTTATTTTATCGTATCTTTCGGCATCGGGGAAAACATTCGGGTCGGCGGAATAAATCCCGTCAACTTTTGTCGCTTTCAAGATAACTTCCGCTTCAACTTCGAGCGCGCGCAGAGCGGCGGCTGAATCGGTTGTAAAATACGGATTTCCGGTGCCGGCAGCAAAAATCACGACGCGCTGTTTTTCCAGATGACGTTCGGCGCGCCGCCGAATAAACGGTTCGGCAAGCTGCGGAATATCAATCGCCGACATTACGCGCGTGAAAACGTCGAGTTTTTCCAGCGCGTCCTGCAAAACGACGGCGTTCATTACCGTTGCCAGCATTCCGATATAATCGGCGCTGCCGCGATTCATATTTCCTGCTGATTTCGAGACGCCGCGAAAAATATTTCCGCCGCCGACCACAATCGCGATTTCAACTCCGAGTTCCTGAACCGTTTTGATTTCGCGCGCGACCGATTCGGCAACTTTCGTATCAATGCCGTAATTTTGCTCGCCCATTAAAGCCTCGCCGGAAAGTTTGAGCAAAATGCGTTTGAAAGCAGGTTTCATAAAATAATTCCCCGAAAGTTGACGGAAGATGCAGGAAGTTGCCGAGCGTTTCAGAAAGTAAAAAGCGTTTTTTCTTCAAACTATTCGTCAACTTTCTGCTATGTCCCGTTAACTTTCTATTATCCAATCATTGAAGCCACTTCCGCTGCAAAGTCGTCCTGTTTTTTCTCGATTCCTTCGCCCATTTTGAAACGGGTAAAGCGGCGAACGGAAATATTTTCTTTGATCGAAGAAATTTTCTCCGCGACGAGTTCGCTGATTGTGCGGCTCGGATCTTTAACAAACGGCTGATCGAGCAGTACGTTTTCTTCGTAGAATTTGTTAAGCCGACCTTCGATAATTTTATTCAAAACATCTTCCGGTTTGTTGGCATTTTTCGGATCGTTTTTTAACTGCTCGAGCAAAATTTCGCGCTCTTTGTCGAGTTCGCTCGCTTGAACTTCCTCGCGATTAAGATAACGCGGGTCGGTTGCCGCGATGTGCATCGCTACGTCCTTGACCAACTGCTGAAATTCTTCGCCGCGCGCCACAAAATCTGATTCACAGTTAACTTCAACAAGCACGCCGACTTTTCCGCCCATGTGAATGTACGAACCGACCGCGCCTTCAGCCGTTGTGCGACCGGCTTTTTTGCCTGCTGTCGCAATTCCTTTTTTGCGAAGGATTTCTACTGCCTGCTCTTCATTGCCGGCGGCTTCGGTCAGAGCTGATTTGCAATCCATCATTCCCGCGCCGGTTTTCTCGCGCAGAGCTTTTACTGCGCTCATCGTAATTTCTGCCATAATTTACTCCGTAAATATTGTATTTAATTTTGAACTTCTAAAATTTGTTTATAAAAAAGCGTAGCCCGTTTAAAGTTAAACGAAAAGAGCTACGCTTTCAAAATATAAAAATTTTTAACTACTTAGCCGTTGCTTCGCTTGATTCTTCCGCCGCGTGCTCTTGACCTGACAATTGAGTGGAGATGCGTTCAGCCATATCCTCTGAACTTGCCGATTCAACTTCCGATCTCACTTCCGATGAAGAACCTTGTTTGCCGGTTGCGCTCGGAACGTTTGCCGTTCCCGCTGCCGGTGTTGGTTCGTCAGCCGTATTCGTATCGTCGGCTGATCTGAATGATTTGTCCGCCACCAAAACAGTCGGCTCCAATCCGGCTTCACTATCATCTGAATTTTCAGCCGTTTGACTGCCGACCGCAACTCCGCCTTCGGTGCCGACTTGTTTACCTTCTAAAATCGCATCAGCGATGCGCGAAGCAAACAAACGAATGGCGCGCAGAGCATCATCATTCCCCGGGATAACCTGCGAAATGCCTTCGGGCGAGCAATTAGTGTCAACGACAGCGACAATCGGAATGCCTAAGCGGTTCGCTTCTTTGACCGCAATATCCTCTTTGCGCACGTCAATAATAAAAATCATATCCGGCAAACCGTGCATATCTTTAATGCCTGCAAGGTTTTTCATTAAACCTTCTTGCTCGCGGTCCATTTGCAAACGTTCTTTTTTCGTCAGCATCTCGAAACGACCGTCTTCTTTCATCGTTTCGATGTCGCGCAGTTTCTGGATTGATTTTTGAACGGTTTGATAATTGGTTAAAAGTCCGCCGAGCCAGCGATTGTTAACGTAAAATTGCCCGGCGCGTTCGGCTTCTTCTTTGATTGCATCCTGCGCCTGACGTTTCGTTCCGACGAACAAAACTTTCATATTCGGCTTTTCAGTGAGCGCTTCAGTAACATAGCCGAGCGCGTCGCGGAAAAGTTTCTGCGTTTTCTGCAAATCAATAATATAAATCCCATTGCGCTCGCCGAAAATGTATTCTTTCATTTTCGGGTTCCAGCGCCGAACCTGGTGACCAAAGTGAACGCCCG
>SXVE01000434.1 GCA_005790265.1 Acidobacteriota bacterium
AATTAATCGAAAATATCGCCGTTTTGCGCGCGACGTTTGATGAAAGTGCAACGGCTTCGGCAAGAATTGCCGATTTCGGCACAGCGCAAAACAAGGATGGTGAGGCGGAAAGAATCGTCGGTTTTGCGCCGGACGGATTCGTTAACAAATTGTCTGAACAGGAGAAAAAAGCGTTGACTTCGGCGTTGCGCGCGGGAAAAAACATATTTCGCGCCGAAGTCGCGTTCAAGGCGACGAATTTTGCTGCCGACTATAAAGAATTGTTCGCCAATTTGGATAAAAACGGCGAAGTGATTGCCGCTCTGCCGGGAAAAAAAATCGGCGCGCCCGGAACAATTGACTTTGAAATATATTTCGCCAGCGGAGAAAAAGCGCGAGACCTGGAAAAAAAGGTTGAAAAATTCGCCGCGAAAATCACTCCCGAAATTCCGGTAACCGAATCCGCGTTTGAAATTCGGCAAGTGATTGAGGAAATAATCGCGCACGGCAGAAGCGTCGCGGAAAATTTGAATAAAACGGTGGAATTTACCATCGCCATCGAAAAATTTTTCGTTGCGCCCGAAACGCTCAAGGTGATTTTTGAAGCGCTTTTGCATTTGATGCGAAACGCGATTGACCACGGAATCGAGCAGCGCGGAAAAATCGAAATCACTGCCAACTGCTCTGAAAATGAAATATTTCTAACCCTGAGCGACGACGGAAAAGGCATTGATGCCGCTGAAATTCTTCGCCACGCCGTCGCGAAACGATTAGTTTCCGATGACGGGAATTGGTCGGACGCCGCCGCCGTCGAACTGATTTTTCAGCCGGATTTTTCAACCGCTCGCAACGTTTCCGCGATTTCCGGTCGCGGCGTCGGACTCGATGCCGTCAAAAAAGCAATCGAAAACGCCAACGGCAAAATCAGTGTCAAAGGCGGAAAGGGAAGCGGGACGACTTTTGAAATAGTTTTGCCGAATGAGAAAAAGTGAAACGATAAATTGCGCTCTATCAACAGTTAACGAAATGAAACGCACTGTTCGTTCTCGCCAATCGGCTGCTTCCGGTTTCGGTTACGCCGTTTTATTAATGTTTCTCATTTCGATTTTCTCGTCAGCGATGTGCGCGCAGAAATTGCCGGATAAGATTCGCGGCTATAAAGTTTACGGCGCGAAAATTTCCATCAAAACCGACGGCGAAACGGCGGAAATCAAAAAAGACGACAAATCGGCGGCGACGATAGAAATCGGCGAACCGCAAATCGCTGAAGTTTCGCTTGCCGGAGTGACGGTGGAAATTTCCGCCGAAATCTCCAATTTGGAACAGAACGCCACCGTTGATTTTCTCGATTTTCACGATTTTCGCGTGAACGGTTTAACGGTTGAAATCGAAGAATATAAAGAAAAACTTTCGTTTGAGAAAAACCGCCGCATAAAGTTGCCGCAGCCGGTGCGAATTTTTATCGCCGCCACACAGATCGTGCGCGGCGCGCTGCGCGAAGTGAAAAATTCGCAAACCGAATGGCTCGTAACCGGCAGAGTTTTCGTATTCGGCAAATTCAAAAAATTCGGTTTCGCCTTTAAGCGCGTCGTGCCGGTTGAAATCAGCGTCAAAATAAAAAATCCGCTGAAAAAAGCCGATGATGCCGTTGCGCCTTCAAAATGAACGCCGCCTTTCAATCTGAATTATCAAACTGACCGGACAAATCCGCCCGCTTTTTAACTCTTTGCTAAATATTAGCGCAATTTCGGCAGCTTCAATGAAAGATTTTGCGGCACAGATTTTGCCAAAGTTTACAGGCGTGAGCCGGCGAGCAATCAAAGGCGCGCGAAAATCGGTTCTTAATTTCTTTTCATTGAATATTCTGTCTCCAGTTTTTGTTTTTTTGATTGAACGATAAACTTCACACAAATTCAGCAGAAAAAAAGGTTAGGCTTCGGCTTAGCCTTTTTGTTTCGGCGTTTTTCAGTAAATTTTTAGTGTCGCTTATATTTTGAATGCTTTTGCGCTAAAATTATTTATACACCCGATGTTTCAAAACGAGGTAAATAAATAAAGTGGCACAAATAAATAATATATCCGAGTATATTGCAGAGAATTTCGGCGCGAACGCCAGTTACGTCGAAGGTTTGCTAAGTCGTTTTCAGTCTGATCCGAGCGCGGTTGACGAATCGTGGCGCCAGTTTTTCGGCGAAATGCTGAACGGCGGCGCAGCAACCGAAAGCGCGAACGGACAGCAAAGCGCGGGCGCGCAGACAAATGGCGCGGCGAAAACCGAAACCGTTAAAGCTGAAACCGTCACAAACGGCGCGGCAAAAACTGAAACGCCGAAAACCGAAACAGCGGCGGCGGCGGCAAAAGCGCAGCCGAACGCGATCATCGGCGAAGGCGTCGAAGTGAAAGCGATTACGGGCGCGTCGAAAAAGATCGTCGAGAATATGGAACAGAGTTTGACTGTTCCGACGGCGACGAGCGTGCGCAGCGTGCCGGTCAAAGCGCTGGTCGAAAACCGCACGATTATCAACGAACATCTGCAAACTTCCGGTCGCGGCAAAGCGTCGTTCACGCACGTTATCGCGTGGGCGATCGTCAAAGCGGTGAAAAATTATCCGCAACTTAACAACGGTTACGGTTTTGTTGACGGCAAACCGTCGCGGCTCGAAAACAAATCAATCAACCTGGGCATCGCGATAGACATCGAGAAAAAAGACGGCTCGCGCAATCTGCTCGTGCCGAATATCAAAAACTGCGAAACGATGAATTTCGCCGATTTTTTGAGCGCTTACAATCAAACGGTTAAAAAAGCGCGCGACGGGAAACTCGAAATCAGCGATTTTCAAGGCACGACGATTTCATTAACAAATCCGGGGACGCTCGGCACGGTTTCGTCGAATCCGCGCTTAATGTCGGGACAAAGCGCGATTATCGCGACGGGCGCGATTGAATATCCGGCGGAATTTCAGGGAATGACCGCCGCCGCGCTGTCGCAACTCGGCGTCAGCCGCACGGTAACTTTGACTTCGACTTACGATCACCGCGTTATTCAG
>SXVE01000435.1 GCA_005790265.1 Acidobacteriota bacterium
GCGCAACCAAACCCGAGCTGAATTACCACACGCTGCCCGATCAATTCGCCAATCACGGAACTTCCGGCGACGAAACGCTTTACCGCAACGTCAAGCGGCTTTTGCCCGGACATTTTTTGGTTTGGAAAGACGGAAACTTAAAAATCGAAGAATTTTGGGACGTTTCGTTTGAGCCGAAAACGGAAGAATTTTCCGATGCCGAATACGTCGAGCAATGGCGCGAAATGTTTAAAAAATCGGTCAAACTGCGCTTGATGGCTGATGTTCCGCTCGGAATGTTTTTATCGGGCGGCATTGATTCGAGCGCGATTTGCGCGATGATGGCGGAAATGGTTGACGCGCCCGTCAAGACGTTTTCGGTCGGCTTTAAAGAACGCGAAGCGAACGAATTTGAATACGCGCGGCTCGTCGCCAAAAAATTCAAAACCGATCATCACAAAATCACGATTACGCCCGAACAGTTTTTCGCCGAGCTGCCGAATCTCGTGTGGCACGAAGACGAACCCATCGGTTTTATCGCTTCCGTGCCGCTTTATTTCGTCTCGAAACTGGCGCAAAAACACGTCAAAGTTGTGCTCACGGGCGAAGGTTCAGACGAAATTTTAGCCGGTTACGGACGTTACGAAAAAGCGCTTCAATTGCTCAATTACGGCGAAAAATACGAATCCTTGACGCCGTCGTTCGTTCGTTCGGCGGTCAAATCCGGCGTTGCGGCGTTCGGCGGAAAATTGAGCCGCACTTTTTTAACGCGCGAAGCCGACATTGAAAATTTATTTTTCGACAATTTCGCGATTTTCGGCAAAGCGATGCAGAACAAACTTTTTTCCGGCGAAACGAAAGCGCGCATCGGCGAAAAAAATCCGTATTTGCGACAGAACGAATGGCTCGCTAAAACCGACGCGCGCGAAGTTTTGGAAAAACTCCTTTATGCCGATACGAAAACTTATCTGCACGAGCTTTTGATGAAACAGGATCAGATGTCAATGGCGGCTTCGATTGAATCGCGCGTGCCGTTTCTCGATCACAAACTCGTCGAAATGACGGCGAAAATGCCGACGAAATTAAAGCTGCGCGGGCGCGAAACCAAATGGATTCTGCGCGAAGCGATGAAAGGAATTTTGCCGCCGGAAATTTTGACGCGTTCCAAAATGGGTTTTCCCGTGCCAATCGGAAACTGGTTTCGCGGGCAATTCAAACACATCGTCGAAGAATACGTGACCGGCGAAAGAGCGGCGGCGCGCGGAATTTTCGACGCCGAATACGTTCGCGAAATCGTTCGCCGACATAACGCCGGCGAAAATCACGACGAGCGGTTGTGGTCGCTCGTCAATTTTGAAATCTGGCAGCGGCGCTTTTTCGACGGCGAAACGAACTGACCGATTCGATTGACGAAACCAGAGACAAATCAATGAGTTATCAAATCTTAACCGAATATCCGAACGAAAAAACGCTCGCCGAATGGAATGATTTTCTCGGCAATGCAGAATTTCCGACGCATTACGCGACGCCGAATTTTTTCGTTGATCCGTTTATTCGCGGCGGCGAGAAATTTGCCGTTCTCACTCGCGACGAAACGGGAAAAATAACAGCGGTTCTGACCGGAACCGACGATGGCGTCAAGCTGAATTCAGGTTTCGCCGTGCGCCCGCAAACGTGCTTTCGGCGCGGCGCGGATTTATCAAAAACGGCGCGAAATCTGCTGGTAGGTTTGCGCGAAAAAGGCGGCGCGCATCTCGAATACATCAATTTTTACACGTGGCAGCCGGTTGCGGAATTTGAAAAAATCGGTTTTCAAACCGAAGTCGCGAGCGGCGCGGAAAAAATTATGATGCTCGATTTAGCAATCGGCGCGGACGAGATTTTCAAAGGTTTTTCGCAAACCCGGCGCAATGAAATTCGCAAATCAATCAAGCAGAATCGAGTGCAAATCAAGGAACTCGAAACCGAAGCGGAACTCGCCGAACTTTACGAAATTCACGTTGAATGGAATCGCCGAAAGGGAAATCAGCCGGATACTTTTGAGCAGATGAAACTGGCTTTTGCGCAAAAAGAACATCGCAAAATCTTTATCGCTGTGCACGAAGGTAAAATTATTGCGGGCAGTTATTATCGTTTTTGCAAAAACGGAATCGTCGAATACGCGGCGAATAATTCGCTCGTTGAATTTCAAAAACTGCGTCCGAACGATTTGATCGGCTGGCATTCGATTCAGTGGGCGTGCGAAGCCGGTTTTACGCATTACAGCATGGGCGGTTCGCATCTTTTTCTGCGGCGTTTCGGCGGCGAAGAATGGGCGGCGCATCGCTATAAACTCGACCGGAGTTTTCTAAAAATGCACAACCTGCGCGAAAATATCCAAAATTTCAGCGTCAAAACTTACCAGCGTCTGCCGATTTCGCTTAAAAATAAAGTCAAACAAATCGCGGGAAAAATTTAATGTCAGCTGTTTTAGATCAAAAAATCGAAATTGCGAAAAACGCCAACGAACCTCTGCGCGGTCGCGATATTTTGTGTTTTTCGCACGATTGGACGGGCGATCCGCTCTCGAAAACTCACTTGATGCGCGTGCTTTCACGCGAAAATCGAATTTTGTGGATCAACGCGATTGCTAATCGAATGCCGACGGCTTCGAGCAAAGATTTATCGCGCATCGTCAAAAAATTAAAAAGTTTTGCCGAACCGGTGCGCGAAGTCGAGCCGAATATTCACGTGCTCAATCCGCTTGCGATTCCGACTTACGGCAACGAAGCGGTGCGCCGGTTTAACCAGACTTTACTGATTTCGCAGGTGAAAAAAGCGATGCGCAAACTGCAATTTCAAAATCCGCTCAATATGGTTTTTAATCCGGCTGCCGGATTGCTCGCCGGAAAATTGGGCGAATCCGAGCTGATTTATTACTGCGTTGACGAATATACGGCGTTTACCGGCGTCGCTTCGGGGCTCAGGGAAATTGAGGAAGATTTGTTTCGCAAAGCCGCTCTGGTCGTCGTCTCAGCCGAAAAATTGTTTGAATCGAAACGGCATTTCAACGAAAACACGTTTGTCATCCGGCACGGAACCGACTGGAATCATTTTCGTAAAAGTCTGAGCGAAAACACGAAAATCCCGGACGAAATAAAAAATTTGCCGAAACCGATTATCGGTTTTCACGGACTGCTCGCCGATTGGGTTGATTTTGAACTGCTGAAAAAAACGGCGGAACATTTCAAAAACGGCTCGGTGGTTTTAATCGGAAAAATTACGGTTGACGCCGAGAAAAAAATCAAAATTCTCGACAATATTCCGAACATTCATTTTCTTGGTCGCAAGCCTTACGCCGAGCTGCCGAATTTCTGTAAAGGTTTTGATGTCGCGCTCAACCCGTTTGAAATCAACGAATTAACGCTCGCGGCAAATCCCTTGAAAGTGCGCGAATATCTCGCCGCCGGTCTGCCGGTCGTTTCGACCGATATTCCCGAAGTGCGAATCTTGGAAAATTGTTTGATCGGCGAAAATCACCGGGACTTTATCGAAAAAATCGAATTCGCACTTGCCAATCCGCAGCCGAAAGAGAAGATTTCCGATGCCGTGTGCCACGAAAGCTGGGAAGCGAAAATAGAAGAACTGCGGGAAATTCTGACCAAAACAAACACCAAGCGGCGCGTTTGAGAAAAAGTTGATTTTCGGTTATCAGTAACCGATTGCAAAAATGAATCGTCGGCTCAAAATCGCCATCGTCTGCCTCGTTTCAGCAATCGTCTGGATTGCCGTCGCGCCGATTTTAGCCAAGATTCTAATCGTCGAAAAACCGCTCGAAAAGGCTGACGCGATTTTGGTGATGGGCGGCTCGTCCGTTTATCTGGAGCGCACGCGAAAAGCGGCGGAAATATATCTGCAAGGCGCGGCACCCGTGATTATTCTGACGGACGACGGCGAGCGCGGCGGCTGGTCGCGCGTTGAAAAAAGAAATCCGGCAAATGTCGAATTTGCGCAAAGGAATTTAATTGCCAGCGGCGTTCCGGCAGCGGCGATTTCCGTGATGAAACCGCCGGGTTCGGGAACGATTTACGAAGCGCGGGAAATGGCGCAAAAAGCGCGGGCGGAAAATTGGCAGCGGCTTTTAATCGTTACGTCCGGTTATCACACGCGCCGGACACTGTGGACGTTTGAGCGAGTTTTTAATGCTGAAAACGTAAAAACCGAACTCGGCATTCGCGCCGTCGCGCCGGGCGAGCAAACGCCGTCGCCCGAATGGTGGTGGCTCAAACCGCGCGGCTGGCAGATGGTCGCCGGAGAATATTTAAAGTTTGCGGTTTACCAAGTATTTTATTAAAGACAGCTAAAAAAAATCACCGCCGAGATGAGGAGACGCCGAGTAACTTATTAAAAAAACTCGGCGTCTCCGCGTCTCGGCGATAGAAAAAAACTTAGTAATTTGTTGTCTCGGATGAATGAGACGTCAGATGAAAAATCGTTTCAAATCGGGTGATTACGCGTTTTAAGAATATCCTTGACTTAAAAAAAATCAGACGTTCGGCTGCATTTTGTTGAGCAAATCAGTGAAACGCGGATCGCTGCGCAAACTGTCGAGATTGATATCGGTTTCGTAGCGCGGTTTGTTTTCGTTGCCGAGTTTAACGGCGCGATTGAGCCATTTAAAAGCGAGATCTTTATCGCCAAGCAGCGCGTAAGTCGAGCCGAGCCAGTAAGCCATATCGTGGTCGGAACGGCTGAGATTTATCGCATCTTCGGAAATCTGCGCGAGCGCTTCTTCGCGTTTGCCCGCACCGGCGAGATACATCGCGTAAAGCGGGCGAATTCCGTCCATTTGCGGATTTTGGTCGAGCACTTCGCGCATCAAATTGATCGCGTCGTCTTTTTTGCCTTGATAAAAATAAACGCCGGAGCGAAAAATTTTCAGCATCGGGTGATTTGGTTCGTATTCCGCGCCTTTTTCGAGTTCGGCGAGCGCTCGTTCGTAATCGGCGCGATACAAGAAAATGCGCGCACGATTATATGCCGAAACGACGCGCGCCGCCGGATCGAGCCGCACGAGCTTTTCAAAACATTTCAA
>SXVE01000436.1 GCA_005790265.1 Acidobacteriota bacterium
CTTGTGCGCTCGCGACCGGCATTTCGTAAACGATTGAGCGCAGAGGATTAACACCGGAAATTTTCACCGGCAAATGATTTTCCTCGGCTTCGATTCGCGCACTCATCTGCGCGAGCGGCGCGATCACGCGTTTCATCGGTCGTTTCGACAAAGATTCGTCGCCGATTAAAACCGATTCAAAATTTTGACCGGCGAGAATTCCGCTTAAAAGCCGCACGGTCGTTCCGCTGTTGCCGCAGTCGAGCGGTTCGCTCGAAGCGCGAAAACCGTTTTTGCCGACGCCTTTAATGCGCACGTTTGCATTTTCGCGCTCGATTTCAACGCCTAATTTTTCTAGACACGCGAGCGTCGAAGCGCAATCGGCGCTCGAGGCGAAATTAGCGATGCGCGTTTCTCCAATTGCCAAAGCCGAAAAAAGCGCGGCGCGGTGCGAAATTGATTTGTCGCCGGGCAGGTTGATGGTGCCGCTCAGTTTTTTTGCCGGTTGAATTTTCATTATTTCTATAATAATCGTAAATTCCACGCTTTGTCTTGACAGCAACCGTAATAAACCGATAATTTACAAAGAAAACATTGTGCAGCAAGAAAAAATACTTAAATTGCCGAGCCAAATCGAATCGGTCGAGAAAGCCGCTCAGGAAGCTGAAAGTTTCGCCAGAACTGCCGGTTTCGCGGACGATGTGATTTTCGCGGTTGATATGGCGGTGCGCGAATCGGTCGCTAATGCCGTCAAACACGGAAATAAATTGGACGAAACAAAAAACGTCGAAATAACGTTTCGCAATGTGGGAGCCGGATTTGAAATTGACATTCGTGATTTCGGCGCGGGTTTCGCCGTCGAGGAAATTCCCGATCCGACGAATCCGGAAAATCTTTTGAAAGCGTCGGGACGCGGAATTCTTTTTATGCGTTCATTTATGGACGAAGTCGAGTGGACGAATCACGCGGACGGCGGCACGATTGTGAAAATGCTCAAGAAAAGATAAAACATTTTGTTTCTTGGACTTTTCCGCTCGGATTAGTCTAAAATCTGCTATTCAAACTTTATATAAAAACCAATTTACGAGGAGATAAAAATGGCTGAACTTAATATTACGGAACGCCAGGCGGGCGACGTAACGATTCTGGATATGAACGGCAAAGTAACGATTGGCGAAGGCAGCATCGCGCTGCGCAACGCTATTCGCCGTTTGCTCGGCGAAGGCAAAAGCAAAATTCTTTTGAATTTGGGCAATGTCGGCTACGTTGATTCGAGCGGCATCGGCGAACTCGTTTCGAGTTTTACCGCCGTCAATAAAGAAGGCGGAACACTGAAACTGTTAAATCTGACGCAGAAAATTCAAGATTTGCTGGCGATCACAAAACTTCTCACCGTTTTTGACGTTTTCGAGAAAGAAGACGAAGCGCTCAGCAGTTTTGAATAAAACCGAGACTTTTCGGCGAATAAAATTCTTTGCAAAAAAGGATAAAGGTTTGAAAATCATTCAGCCTTTATCCTTTAATTATTTAAGTTTTAAGCATCTTTGCCGCTGCAATATTCATCTTTAAAATCAGGAGAAAGCGCAAAACGTGTGAAGAAATTTCCCCTGTAAGACTAATTCCCCTTAATTTCTTTGCCCGTTTTGCCTTTTGCCTCGCAATTTTTTACAAATTCCAATTCAATTATTTAATTTTTCGATGAAAAAAGCTTTTTTATTTCTTTTTATATTCGCTTTATCGTTCAATGTTTTCGCCCAGCAAAACGCGCCCGCCGGATTCGATTTGTCGAATTACGGCGTAAAAATCGAGCCGGACAAACGTTTGATGGCGGTGCTGGCGACGCTCGAAGCGGCGGATGTAAAAACGCCTCTGTCGGCGCAGGGCGAAAAGTTTCGCCGCGTTCTGCGCGCCGATTCAGCCGCGATGCCCGACGATTTGCGGCAAAAAATCCGAACTTTCGTCGAACAGTATAAACGCCGTCATCCGCAGGAAAGCGACGCGCAAATCGTCGCGCCGTTTATCTCGATGGCGTATGCGCTGTCGCCCGTTCCCGATTTGAACGATCCGGTAATTACCAACGATTTGCCCGGCAAATTGCTTGACGTTCTCGATTTTGCGCCGCTCGTTCGCGAATATTACCGGCGTTCGACGTTCGGCAGCAAATCGAACGAGTATACAAAATTGTATCAGCAGGCGGCGGACGATAAAATTCGTTCTTCCGCCAAATTAATGGTCGGCGATCTGCTCGATTATCTGCACACCAAACCGCAAACTTTCTACGCTGAAAAAATAAAAACGCAGGCGCAAAAAAGTAAAAGCAAAAAATCAACGCTGCAAACAATCGAAGTCCGCGAACGAGAGCGGCGTTTTTTTATCGTTCCCGAAATGCTCGCCCCGACGGGAAATATCAATTTTCTGAACGTCGGCGACGATTATTACGCGGTCGTCAATCCGGAAATTGATCTGAGCAATTCCGACGTGCGGCGCGCATTTCTGCAATTCGTATTCGATCCGCTCGTTTTGTCGAACGCTAAAGAAATCAGCACTTTTCGTCCGATGATTAAAGAACTTCTCGACGCGCAGCGACAGAAAAATCCGGATGTTTCGCCCGATGTTTATCTGGCGGTTTCGCGTTCGCTCGTCGCGGCGGCGGATGCGCGGCAAACGGAATATGAAAAAGTGCGCATCGCGACGGCGCAGGCGCGGCAGAATATCGAACGCGTGAAAACCGAAACGGAAAAACGAAAAGTTTCCGGCGAATTAGAAAAATTTAAGCAGATGATGGCGGACGAAACGGCGCGGCAACTGTCGGAAGCGTATGAAAGAGGCGCGGTTTTGTCGTTCTATTTCGCCGATCAATTGAGAGGTTTGGAAGATTCCGGTTTTGATATCGCGTCGAGCTTGCGCGATATGATTTTGTCGCTTGAAACGGCAAAAGAAACCGAGCGTTTAACGCAATTTGCCGAAGCACGCAAAAGAGCCGAAGCGCGCCGAAGCGCGCCGAACGCGCCGACGACAACCGTCGCGATTGAAAATCCGGTAACTAATAAATTAATCGAAATTCAAAAAACCATCGCCGCGAAAAATTATTCTCAGGCGAACGCCGAATTAAATTTGTTGGCGCAATCAAATCCGACCGATTCGCGAATTTATTATAATCTCGGACGCGTGGCGAGCTTTACGGCGGAAAGCATCGAAAATGAAGAATCGAGAAATTTGAAATTGAAAGAAGCTCAGGAAACCTACGTCAAAGCGGTTGAAATCGAGTTGAAAAAACCGAATCCCGACAAAACATTACTGTCGCTTTCGTATGTTGCGCTCGCCAAAATTCACGAGTTTTTTAACGAAGGCGAATACGCCGTCAAAATCTATGAAGCGGCGATCAGAATCGGCGACATCAACGGCGGCGCATTCAAAGAAGCGATTGCCGGAAAAGAAAGATTGCTGAAAAATCAGCAATAAAATAGCTGCTGTCAAAGGCAAAAACTCGCAAAAAGAAATCAGAAAGAAGAAATAGAACGCGGAAAACACGGATTCGGCGGATTTGCACGGATTTATTTTTATAAGAAAGATTTATCCGCTTGATCCGTTAAATCCGCGTCCTATTTCTTCTTTTTGTTTTTCACTGTTTCACTTTTTCACATTTCGCCGCTCTTCTGCTAACTTACATTCAATGAATTCCGAAAACTTTCGCAGCGGCTACGTCGCTTTAATCGGGCGTCCGAACGCCGGCAAATCAACGCTTTTGAATTTTCTCGTCGGCGAAAAAATCGCTGCCGTTTCTAACAAACCGCAGACGACGCGCCACCGCATTCAGGGAATCGTAACCGAAGACGCCGGACAAATCGTGTTCGTTGACACGCCCGGCGTGCACAAACCCGGCTATTTGCTCAATCGGCGAATGATGTCGGCGGTGCACGACGCGATTCTTTCGGTTGACGTGCTCGTTTTGCTGCGCGACGCGTCGGTTTCGACCGGCAACGGCGACCGCTTCGTGCTCGATCTGATTAAAAAAGCCGACAAACCGGCGATTCTCGTCCTCAATAAAATTGATAAAGTGCGCGATAAAAACGCGCTTTTGCCGCTGATCGAAGAATATTCCAAAGAATACGAATTCGCCGAAATCATTCCGATTTCCGCGCTCAAAGGCGAAGCGATTGACAATCTTTTGCAGCAAATCATCAAACATCTGCCGGAGAGCGAAGCGATTTTCGGCGAAGATGAAATGACCGATCAATCAATGCGAACAATCGTCGCGGAAATGGTCAGAGAAAAAATTTTGCAGACGACGGGCGAAGAAATTCCTTATGTTACCGCCGTTATCACGGAAAAATACGATGAAACATCTCCGACTTTGACGAGAATTTACTGCGCGATTTACGTCGAACGACCGTCGCAAAAAGCGATTATCATCGGCAAACAAGGCGCAAAATTGAAAAAAATCGGAAGCGACGCGCGCGCCGACATCGAAAAACTTCTCGGCAAAAAAGTTTATTTGCAGCTTTTCGTCAAAGTCGTCGAAGATTGGCGCAACCGCGAGCAGAAACTCGATGAAATCGGCATCAAAGAATAATTAATCAAACAAAAAAACACCTATAATTAATGACAAACGACAAAAACAGCGGTTGGTTTGCGCTCTCGATTACGGTTGAAACGACTGCATCCGAAGCAATCGAATACGCTCTTAACGAACTCGGCGCGCTCGGCACGGAAATTAATAATCTCGGCAAAAAAATGCCGGAGAAATTAACTGTCGTCGGCTATTTTAACGATTTGCCGAATGAAAAACTGATCGAAAACGAGTTGAGCGACGCGCTGCAAATTTACGGATTTTCGCAGTCTGCGATTTTAGAAACGAGTTCGCATCCGGTTGAAAATACCGACTGGCTGGCGGAATGGAAAAAACACTGGAAACCGACCGAGACGAACAAATTTATCGTCGCGCCGATCTGGGAAAACGTCGAAAACACGGAAAAAATCATTATTCGCATCGAACCTTCGATGGCGTTCGGCACCGGAACGCACGAAACGACGCGCCTTTGTTTACAGGCGATTGAAGAAAAATTCGTACCGGGCGAAAGTTTTTTCGATGTCGGAACCGGAACCGGAATTTTGGCGATTGCGGCGGTGAAAATTCAGAAAGCGAATGACGAATTACAGAATCCCAAATCCCAAATCCCGAATCTCAAATCCATAATTGTCGGCTGCGACACGGATGAAGATTCGATCAAAATCGCCGAGGAAAACGCTGAAACTAATCAGGTGAGCGACCGAATAAATTTTTACGTCGGCTCGATTTCCGCCGAAACGCCCGCTTATGATTTCGTCTGCGCCAATTTAACGCTCGACGTGATCGAACCGATTTTGCCGCTTTTAATTGAGAAATCAAACCGGATTCTAGTGCTTTCCGGAATTTTAAAGGAACAGGAAGATTTAATCGTTGCTCGATTGGAAAAAGCGGAAATAAAAAATGCTCAGATCAGCACGTTCGGCGAGTGGATTTCGGTCATCATTGAAAACGAAAAATCGAAAACGGAAAACTAGCTTTTTCTGTTAATTTTCCGTTATCAATTATCAACTATCAATTCTCTTTCTCCTTCGTCGGTTGCGTGGCGAGCGGAATATCGCCGTTGTCGGTAATCGTAATCAAAGGCTGACGCGGTTTGGGTTTTCCCTTCGCCGTTCCGAGACGCAAAACCGGCGGAATTTTCGGCGCAGTAATCGTTTTCACCGGCGAAAGCGCTTCGGAACGCTTCAAAATCGCGCCGCCGCGACCGGCAACCCACAAATCGGAACCGCCCAAAAAGGCGATCGCCTGCAAAGAATTGCTCGTAATATTCGGCTGCGTTTCCCACGTTTTCCCGCCGTCATCCGTCCGCAAAACCGTTCCGAGTTCGCCGACCGCGAGCGCTTCATTTTTGCCGGAAGTCAGCACGGCGTAAAGATTCATTTTCACACCGGCTTCGCGATCCTGCCACGTTTCGCCGCCATCCGCCGTCGCCAGAATCGTGCCGCTCGCGCCGACCGCATATCCGAATTTGTCGTCATAAAATGAAACGGCGTAGAGATTTTCCCGCAGATACGTTTTGACGTTTTTCCACGTCAAACCGCCGTCGGCAGTTGTCAAAATCGTGCCTTTGTCGCCGACGACGACGCCGCGTTTTTCATCGAAAAACTTTACGTCTTCGAGCCAGAAACGCGTTCCCGATTCGATTTGCTGCCAGTACGCGCCCGCCGAATCGGAACGCAGAATCATTCCGCTCGCGCCGACAGCGAAACCGAGTTTTTCGTTGACGAAATAAACGCCGAGCAAATCTTCCGTGACATTGGAAATGCCTTTGCCCCAGCTCGCGCCCGCGTTGATCGTGCGCAAAACCGTGCCTTTATCGCCGACCGCCCAGCCGCGTTCGTCGCTGACGAAATGAAGCGCGTTGATGTTTTCTTCAGTGCCGGAAAACACCTGAAACCAATCGCGACCGCCGTCATTCGTGAGCCAGATGCGTCCGCGCGAACCGACCGAAACGCCCCAATCTTCATTGAGCAGCGTCAGATCGTTAACGTCTTCGCGCCCGCCGCCGCTCAGTCTTTGCCAACTGTAACCGCCGTCGTCGGTGCGCACGATCAAGCCGTTTTCGCCGACCGCCCAGCCGGTATATTGATCGGCAAAAAATAAGGAAACGAGTTTCGGATTAGTGCGCACGTTGAACGGCAGCCATGTTGTCGCGCCGTCGCCGGTCAGCCAAACCATTCCGTTTGAGTCGGTCAGCGAGCCGTTTTTTTCGTCCGCGAAACTGATCGAAAGAAAATCGGCGCGGCTGAAAAGATTGATTCGCTCCCACGTTTCGCCCGCGTCCGAGCTGCGCGCGACGCAACCGCCGTAACCGCTCGCGACGATTTTGTCGGCGGAAAGATACGCGGCGCTCGAAATCAGAGAATTGCCGCACGGGTAATTTATTTTCCAGTTTTCGCCGCCGTTGACGGTCGTCAAAATGATTCCGTTTTGCCCGACGATCACGGATTTTTCTGCATTGTAAGCCGAAACTTTCAAAAAATGTTCGGTCGTTTCCGCTTTTTGCGTTTTCCAGATTTTGCCGCCGTCAGCCGTTTTGAGAATGCGTCCGTATGTGCCGACCGTCCAGCCGGTCAACTGATTTTCGCCGGTCAGCGCGACGCTGTAAAGATGGTCTTTTCCTTCGACGGCAATTTGACGCCAATCTTTGCCGCCGTTTTCGGTCGTTAAAATCGTGCCGCGCGCGCCGACGAGCAAAGCGTTCTTGCGGTCTTTGATGAAGATGTCGGAAAGCGTCGCGTCAATCGGCGCAAATTGTTTTTCCCAACTAAAACCGCCGTTTTCCGTGTGCAGAATCGTGCTGTCCGAACCGACGGCGAAACCGCTTACCTTATCTTTCGCAAAATGAATCGCATACAGCGAATTTCCCTGCGGCGACGGATTTTGCCAAACCCAGCCGAGCGCATTGCGGCGCTGCGCGTGAGCGGAAAAACAGCCACAAAAAAGCACAAAAAGCGCACAAAAAGCGAATTTGGTTTTGTAGCTGTCGAATCTCATTTACTTCCCGTTTCTTCTAATTCTTTCTGATTTATTTTTGCGTCTTCTGTGCCTTTTGCGGCTATCAAATTTCCTTGACGCCAATTTCCGCGACCAATTCTTCAAACATTTTACTGTCAATTTTGCCGAGTTCAGCGGTTTTGCGCGCGAGCGTGTCCACAACTTCCTGCACGTCGTGTCCGGCGTGACCTTTGACCCATTCCCATTTTATCTGATGTTTTTTCGCCGCCTGGTCTAATTTCGCCCACCATTCGAGATTAGTTTTCTTCCGAAAGTTGCCCGTCATTGTTTCGACGACGTAACGCGAATCGCTCAAAACGCGAACTTTGCACGGCTCGGTCAACTGATTCAAGCCAATCGTCGCCGCCGCGATTTCCGCCTGCTGATTCGTCGCCGCGCCCAGAAATTCGCCGAAACCGCGCCAAAAACCTTTATAACCCAAAACCGCCACCGCCGCCGCGCGCGGATTTCCCTTCCCGTTTCCCAAACTTGAACCGTCGCAGACGATTGTTACTTCTTTCATAAAATAAATAAGTTGACAGAAAGTTGCAGAAAGTACCAGATAGTCCCGGAAAGTAAAAGACAGTTCTTCTTTCTTCAAACTATCTGGCACTTTCTGTTGACTTCCTGCAACTTTCTGTCAACTATTTCACACTTTCTACCGAAATCACATTGTCCACATAATTTTCAAACGTGTCGTCGTGCGAAATGACGAAAAGCTGGTCAAATGTTCGGCGTTCGGTGATGTGCGAAATTTGTTCGGCTAATCTTTCGCGGCGCGCGGCGTCCATATTCGTCGTCGGTTCGTCGAAAAACGCGAGCCGCACGTCGGAAAGCTGTTTTAATAATGCGAGCCGCACCGACAGCGCCGCCGTCATCTGTTCGCCGCCGCTTAAACTGACAAACGGGCGCTCGAAACCGTTTTCTTCCAGAACGATGCCGTAATCTTCCGTCCATTTCAAAGTGCGTTCGGCGTTGCCGGAAATTTCGCGAAACATCTGATTGGCTTCGAGCGCGACGTGGAAAACGTAGTTGCGGGCGACGCGTGGCGCGGCTTCTTTTAATGTTTCGCGAATAAACGCGGTCGTTTCCGCGATTTTTTCGAGCCGTTCTTTTTCCAGAAATTCCGTTTGCATCTGTTTGCGAATCGCCGAAAGACGTTCGATTTCCGTTTCCGCCTGCGTTTTCTGCCGCTCGGCGTTCGTCAAATTCGCCCGCGTTTCCGCCAAACGCTTTTCGGCTTCGAGCAGCGCGAATTTTTCCGTTTGATGTTGCTCGCGGTCGTAATTTTTGGCGGCGACGGAAAATTCATTTTCAATTTTCTCCGCCGATTCTGCCGCCGCTTTCAAATTTCGATCAGCCGTTTCGTATTCCCGTTCGCGCTCCGGCAAATGTTTCGCCGCCGCTTCGTTGATTAAAAATTCGCGGTGCGCCGTCGCCGTTCGGTCGCGCGTCCCAGTGTAAATTCGCCAGTTCGCGTCAGTATCTTTATAGCTTTCGAGTTTTTCGATCGTAATTCGCCGGTCGTTTTCAAGCCGTTCGCTGTTTTTTTCAATTTCCGTCAATTTCTCGCGAATCTGCATTTCGCGTTTCGCTTCGTCGTCCAAAATCCGAATTTTCGCTTTCGGATTCTCCAGCTGCTTCAGTTTCGCTTCGGCATTTGCCAAATCTTCCTGAATTTTCGGCAGATCAACGATTTCCTTGAGCAGCGTTTCTTTTTCCGTTTTGTAACTTTTTCCTTCGTCGGAAATTTCCGTTTCGCGCTGCCGCAGATTGTCGAGCGTCGCCGCCGATTTTTCCGCTTCGCGCGCAATTCGCAAACGTTCGACCAGCGTTTTTTGTTCGCTTTCGAGCGTTCCGATCTGCGTTTTTATTTCGCCGAATTGATGCTGCAAAAAACCTTCGAGCGTTTCGCCCGGTTTTAAGTTCAAACATTTTTGCGACAAAATCGGGCATAAACCGCCGCGCACTTCCGTTTGAAATTGCTCGTCGTATTCGAGCTTGGCGCGAAAACGCGTGATGTCGCGCGTGATTTCCGAATCGCGCCGCTGCAAAAATTCGTATTCTCGCGCCGCTTCGCTTTTCGCTTCCGCGTCTTTAATCTGCTCTTTATTTTTGATGTATTTGCCGCGCAAATCGTTCATTTTCCCGTCAAGCCGCTTGATTTCCGCTTCTTTGGCGCGACTCTGCGCGATTTGTTCGATGGCGTCGTCGCGCCGTTTTTCCATCAATTCCTGTTCGGCAATTTGCGGCGTCAGACGCGCGATTTCGCTGTGCGCTTTCAATGCTTTTTCGAGATTTTCCTGAAACCGGCGCAAATCGGCGGCGACATTCGCCTGCGCGGTTTCGATTTTCTGTTTTTCGACGTTTAATTTTTCGCGCTCGCCGCGTTCGCGTTCGATTTCCGTTAATTTGCCGAGCGCGTCAAGGTGTTGATGATAATCGGCTTCGACGATTTTGATTTTTTCCACCGCCGTTCTTGCCTGCTTCAATTCGTTTTCTTTTTGCGCGCAAACGAATTCGGCTTTCGTTTTTTCGGCGCTCAATTTTTCAAACGCAGTTTTCAGCTCGCCGACTTTCGCTTCGATTTCGTCGAAAACCTTGACCGATTCGCGCTTTTCCGCCGTTTTTGTTTCAAGATCAATCAGCACGCTCGTCAATTCTTCGGTTTGCGCGGCGAAAATTTTCAGCTGTTCTTCGATTGTGTCGAGCCGCGCCAATTCGCCTTCGGCGCGCGCGATTTTTTCGCGCACGCCGCTGATTTTCATCTCGACAAACCGCACGGTTTCACGCAGTTTTTCTGCGCCCTGCCGATATTCTTCGACTTTTAATAATTTATCAAATGCTTTTTTACGCTCGCCCGCCGATTCGAGAAAAATCGCTGTAAAAGTTCCCTGCGGAACGCCGATGGCGCGGCGAAAAAGCGCTTCCAAATCCGTTCCGGCGTCAACGCCCAAATGCTGCCACAAAAATCGGGAAACTTCTTCTTTTTTCTCGGCAATGCGCGTTTTGATTTGCGGATCGTAAACGTAATAGCCGGTTCCGGTGTCGCGGTAAACCGCGTATTCGCGTCCGTCGAGTCCGCTTTCAAACGTCACGCGCGCCGTGCCTTTTTTCGCGCCGCGCCGGACGAAATCGTCTTTTTTATAATCGAGCAAATCAAACAAAGTCCAGGCAATCGCCTCGATCAGAGTCGTTTTGCCCGCGCCGTTTTCGCCGGTAATGGCAGTTGTTCCGCGCTCGAATTCGCGCGCGAAATGAACGTGAGATTTGATGTCTTCGAGTTCTATTTTGGTGATGTGCATAGGTGGAAACGCGTTATTTCGTGATTCTTAACTTTTTTATATTTTCGGGTTTCAATGTTAATTTTAGAATAATTCGGCGGAAAGAAAAAACGCGCTTCGGCGATGCTGTTTCAAAACGCCGAAATTTGTGCCAAAATCGGCGATTAACAAAAATATGAAAATCGAAACGGGCGAGAGCGTAGTTTTAATTTTGCAGAATCCGCGCGAAAAACTAATCGGAATTCTGCACGAAATATCGGCGGCGGGAATTTTTCTGCGTGCGATTGATCTCGGTTATTTTGATGAATGGGTCAATTCGATCAAAAACGACGAGCCGTATTTGCCGATGCAGGATTATTTCGTGCCGATGTGGCGCGTCGAGCGGTTGATGCGCGATGAAAGTTCGTTTGAAATGCCTTCGATGAGCGAGCAGTTTAATCAAAAAACCGGATTCGATTTGTCGCAATTTTGAGGCGGTGAGTAGAAAGCGGTGAGCGGTGAGCAGTGAGCAGTGAGCAACCGGCAACCGGAAAGAAGCAATTTGAAGGCTGAAGAAGCCGTCCTAAATTACTAATGTAATCTCAGACGGCTTCTTCTTACTGCTCACTGCTTACTCTCACTGCTTACCGCTCACTGCTTTTTAACTATTCGAATCGCGCCGCTCGCTGTCGTCAAATTGAGAGTCGCCGTGCCTTTTCCCATCGTGGCGACGATGTTTTGTCCGCCGGGATATTTATTTTCGGTTACTTTCGTCACCGGAATTTCCGAGCGAAAACCGCCGAAACCGTATGAAGCGGCGATTTTGCACGAAGAATCAGCGGGAATCGTCAGATTGATCAAACCGTTTGACGTGCCGAAATTATACAAACCGCCCGAGAGAAATTCGCCGTTAAACGAAATAGCGCCGGAAATCGAATTGACTTCGATTTGGCGATGTTCGAGGCTTTGCAGCGAAATCGCGCCGTTGTTGGTTTTCGCCTTAAAAACATCGCCGATTTCGCTCGGGGCAATTTCAAAAGCGACGATATTTCCCGTCGCGCTTTCAAGGTTAAAAGCGCCGCTCGAATCTTCGACCGTCACGTCGCCTTCATAAGTCGTCGCTTCGACGCCTTCAGCGATATTGCGCAGCGAAATGTCGCCGCCGATATTTTTGACGCTCGCTTTTCTGACCGAATTAATGCGCGTAATCGTTTCCTGACCTTTGACGTTGATTGACGCCATTCGCGGCACGTCAATTTCGATTTCTTCGCCGTAGATGCATTCGCTCTGCTCGCGCTCGTTTTCGCTCGGTTCGGCGCGCGTCACGACAATCCACACGGGGTTTCCGGTTTTTTTATCTTTCTGCGCGACATTGATTCCGACGCGGCTGCCGTCTTTGACAAAAACCCGCACTTCGCTGCGATCCCAGCCGTTGATTTTGACGTTGCCTTCGATGACGCACGGCAGATACACATTGACTTTGCCGTCAACCGCGATTGATTTTTCGGAATCCTGATGTTCTGATTTGAAAACTTTTCCGCGCGGTTTGAAAACTTTCACTGCCGGCGTTACTTTCACGCCGACGCCCGGTTTTCCCGGTGTCGCGGGCGGAACCGTTTGCGCGAATGCGGCGAGCGGCGGCAAAGCGGTTAGACATAGAGCTAAAATTATTTTTTTCAATTTTTTTCGGGTTCCGTTCATTTTGGGAAAATGTTACTTCAGGCTCGCCATCAGCTCATTTCTTCCTGCGACGGAATTGAGCAAGTCAATTTTGTTCTGATACGACGAATAAAGCACTTGTTTTGCCGATTCGTTTTTCGGATTGCGGCGCACTTCGGTCTTCATTTTTTCAATCGCATCGCTGACGACCGCCAGATCGCGCTCGAACGCGACGCGCGCCGACGGGCGCAGCACTTCATCTTTCTGCACGCTGACCGTCTGCGTTAAATTCGCAATCGTTTTCTCGTAGCTTTCTTCGCCCGGCAAATACGCGGGCGCAACGACAGCAGGAGGAATATTCGGTTCTCTTGAATTCGCGGGATTTCTGTCATCGGTTCTAATTATCAAACTTTTTACATTGCTCCGGCGAAAATCTTCACGCACCGCCGCTTGCTGAACGCGCGGGCGGGCAACTGAATTTTCTTTATCGGCGGCAACGGAAAGCGGCGCGGACGCGATTGTATCGCTCGAAAAATCAGTAGACGGAATCGAAACTTTCGTCGGCGTTTCAATTAAAAGCGGCGCTTTCACTTCTGCCAATTGCGTTGAAGTCGTTTCGCCCTGCGAAATCAAGAAAACGGTAAAAAGACCGAAAACAACGAAAATTCCGGCGGCGACCGTCACCGAAGGATTCGCCAGATAAACGGAAACGGCGGTTAAAAATCTTTGCCAGACGGAAGATTGTTTCTTTTCGACAACGATTGAATCATTGATTTTCGTCCACAAGCGATGCGTCGGCACGAGCGTGTCGAATTCGCGCTCCAACGCGCCGAAAGCAAACGCCGTTTCGTCTTCGGCTTCAGCGAGCAGCACGGCGCAATCGTCGCACAAAGCGATGTGACCAGTTAATCGCTGAACGGCATCGGATTGCAGTTCGCCGTCTAAAAAGGCTTGAATTGTGCCGATGTCAAAACATTTTTCCGTCATTGTATTTCTTCTCTCCCGATCTTGCCGTAAAACCGGACAAATTCTTTTCGCGCGCGGGCGACGAATGTTCCGATGCTCGTTTCGTTCAGCGACAGGCTTTCGGCAATCTCCTTGTAAGATAAACCCTGCTGTTTCAATATTAAGCAGCTGCGCAACGGTTCTTTTATTTTGCTCAAAGCGCGGTTGACTTCCGATAACTGCTCGCGCTGCTCGTAACTCGTCTCAATCGAACAAACGGCGTCTTCCTCATATTCTTTGACGTAGTTTTCGTCGCGCGTGTTCGCTCTAAATTTTGTCCGCAGAGTGTTTCGGGCGACGTTGATCGCTACTCTGATTAACCACGGACGCAGCATTTCCGCATCCGTGATCGAATCCATATGATTGTAAAGCCGCAGAAAAACTTCCTGCGTCACATCTTCCGCCAAGCCGCAATCCTGCACGACGGAACGCGCCGTGCGAAAAACAGTTCGGTGATGAAGCGTGAAAGCTTCATCGAATTCTATTTTTTCTCTCGCCGCCGTAGCTGTTTGTTCGGACATCACGTCCACAAGAATTTCCGCGCCTTCTCTCATTTAATCAGCCGTTAAAACCGCTTTCTGATAGTAAAACACCGCGCGATGTAATTTTGTGACAATTTTTTAAGCGGTCGCCATTTAATTAATAACTAACGATTTTCGCTTTCTGGATTAATTCGTCGGGAAAATCGGCTTCGTTTGCCGCCGTCACGAAAAATGTATAACTATTTTCCTTTTCGGTAAAGATTTCATCGAGCTTTTCGGTGGAAAATCGCCAGTTTTGGTGAAACTGCGGCTCGGCGAGCGCGAGGCTTTTCAATGCCTGATAAAGCTGTTGTTTGCCGATGCCGAATTCTTCTTTTTTGCCGTCAATTATCAAGCGAATTTCGGCTTGTTCCTCGGCAAAATGCGCGAGCAGCGACGCCGCTAAACTGACGCCGCGTTCAAACCGCGCGGAAACGGGAGCAAAGCCGCCCTTTTTTTCCGCTTCGACGCGCTCGCGTAAAGTCGGTTTTTTTCCCGTTTCGTCCGTCGCTTCTTCTGGCAGATTCGTGTCGAGAAAAACCGTGATTTTCCGGTCGTCTTCGGCGGAAAATTCGCGAATAATCAAACGATTGGCGCGCGCCGTCGCTTTCCAGTCAACGCGCCGCAGATCGTCCATCGGCTGATAATCGCGCAGCGCCAGCAAATCTTGTCCGAGTCCGCGCTTCTGCGTCACGATTTTGCCGATTTCGAGCGGCAGATTTTCCGTTTCTTCTTCGATTGAAGCGAGCGGCGGAAAAATGACGATTTCCGCCGACTGCGCCGGAAGCCTGCGGCGATGGCGAAAAAAACCGAACGGAAATTTCGTCGAAAGCTCGAAATCTTTGATGATAAATCTGCCGCGATGCGGAAATATGTGCTCGGTTTTATTTTCCACCGTTTCGCCGCGCGGCAGATAAACGAAATAATCGAGAATGAGTTTGACAATCGGCGGCGCGGACAGCTTTTCCGCCCATTTTTCCGGCAGAATTTTTTTCAGTTCCGCCACGACGAGCGATTTTTCCCGTTCTTTGCCGCGCACTTCGGCGACAATCGAAAAACTCGGAAACAGACGTTTCCGGTTGTGCAGACTGACGAGAATCGGCGTCGTTTGTCCGGCGAAAATCGTTTCGGGAAACCGCATTTTCACGTCGAGTTTTTTCAGACAGAAATTTCCGACCGCGAAACCGACGATCAGCGCCGCCATCAAAAAAGAAAGCACGAGAAAAAGCAGATTGTTGCCGGTATTCCACGCCGAAAATCCGACAATCGCCATCAAACCGAGAAACACTGCGCCGCCCGCCGTAAATTCAAACGGCAAATTCATCTGCGACGCTTCCGCACTCGCGTTTTTCGCCAGCGGCGGCACAACGAAAATCAGAATCAGCAGCACGAAAACGAGCGACGCGATTGCCGCCGCGCCCGCCAAACGCACATTTCCCGTGCGGTGCGCCCACAACGTGAACAGCGCGAGTCCGAGACCGCCGACGACGACCGCCGACGCCAAAATCGCGTTGCGCAAATCGCGCAGACTGAAAAGCTGACGGAGAGTTTCAAGATTCATTCAAAATTCAGCGTTCAAATTTCAAGTTCGGAGTGTCGAGCGTTAACGATTGTCATTAATTTCCTTAAATCGGCACGGCGGTTTTTTGCAGAATATCGAGCAGAATCTGTTCGGCTTCGCGCGTTTTGTTGCGCGTGCTCGACGAGCGCGAATGAACGATAATGCGGTGCGCGAAACACGGCATCACGAGGCGTTTGATGTCGTCGGGCGTGCAGAAATCGCGTCCTTCAATCAAGGCTAACGCCTGCGCCGAACGAAACAGCGCGAGCGTTCCGCGCGGGCTGATGCCGAGTTCTAATTGATCGGCTTTTCTCGTCGCGTCAACGATTTGCAAAAGGTATTCGACGAGCGCATCGTCAACGCGCACTTCCGCCGCGCGCGTTTGCAATTCGGTTACGTCCTGTTCGCTCATCACCGCGCTGACGAATTCAAGCGGATTCGATGATTCGCGGTCGCGCAGAATGCGGCGTTCGTCTGCCAAATTCGGATAACCGATGTGCAGACGCATCATAAAACGATCAAGCTGCGATTCGGGCAGCGGATAAGTGCCGTGATGTTCGGTCGGATTCTGCGTCGCGACGACCATAAAAGGCAGCGGCAGCGGGCGCGAAACGCCTTCGACCGTCACTTGTTCTTCCGCCATCGCTTCGAGCAGCGCCGACTGCGTTTTCGGCGTTGCGCGGTTGATTTCGTCCGCCAGCACGATGTTTGAAAAAATCGGTCCGGCATTCCATTCAAAACCGCCCGTGCGCTGATTATAAATCGAAAGTCCGATGACATCGGACGGCAGCAAATCGGAAGTAAACTGAATGCGCTGAAACGATAAATCGAGCGAGCGCGCCAGAGCGTTTGATAAAGTTGTTTTGCCGATGCCCGGAACGTCTTCGATCAGTAGATGACCTTTGGCGAGCAGCGCGACGAGCGCGAATTTGACGACTTCCGATTTTCCTTTGATGACGCGTTCGATTGCCGCTTGCAGCGCGTGAATTTTGCCGCTCGCATCAAATGGCAAAACGCCTGATTCGGCGTTTTGCGGTTCACTGGTTATCCAATCTCTCATCATTTTATAATCAGCCGTTTCCGGGGCGAAACGTGCTTGTTTCTATTCTACAAAATTACGCGGCTGTTTCGCATCATCTATTTTGCATCGCCGTCTGCGCAGTTTTTTATTTAATTTTCCAACAGTTATAGATGCCGACGCAGGCGAAAAGTTCCAAAAGTTTTTCGCGCCGGTTGCAAATTCAAGCGAAAAGCAACTAAAATTTTCTTGCCGACAACTAATTTTTGAAACTTATCCGAATATTTGTCGTGAGAAAATTCGGAGGCAAATATCAATAATTCTATATGAAAAATACACCCAATCGTTTTAAGAATCAGCGCGGATTTAACCTGATCGAGTTGATGATCGTGATCGCCATCATCGGATTGCTCATCGGCGTCGGCAGCTACGCGTGGGGCGCAATGATCAGAAGCGGCAACGAATCCGCCGCCGCGCAGTCAATCAATCAAATTCGCACGTTTCAAAGTCAATATGCCGGAAAAAATCGCGGTAAATTCGCCACTTTTGATACGCTGATTACGTCGGTCGGTTTAGACGAAAAATTTCGCGGCGAACGTCCGGTTGTTAACGGTTACGTTTTTACAATGACCGTCGAAGAACCGTCCGGCACGAAACCCGGTTTTTATTCGGTAACTGCTGATCCGCAAATTTCAACCGGCGCTTCGGCAACCGGAACCAGGCATCTTTACACCGATTCCAATCTGGGCACAATCAAAGCCGCGCCCGATGGCGAAGATCGCCCGGCAAAAGCAGACGATCCTTCGATTTAAAGTTATACTTGACCAAAGCCGACTTAGCTCAGTGGTAGAGCACTCGCTTCACACGCGATAGGTCACAAGTTCAAATCTTGTAGTCGGCACCAATATTTTCAAAAGAGAAAAGAGGCATTATGTAATGCCTCTTTTCTCTTTTACATCTAAATTCCCACCGAATATTGCCGGTTGCTTGAATTTGTCAGTGTCTTCTGCCGATCACGCAGCGGGTAAATTCCAGTAACTCAGAAAACATTTGAATATTGCATTGGCGTGTTTTTGAACATTTCATCCGCCTGTTTCTGGTATTTTGCTTCTTATTTGCTCGCCGCTTTGTAAGCCTGACGATACGAAGTGTAAGCCGCTTTGTATTTGCCGGCGGCTCTCTGCGCTTCCGCCGTTGCGAAAAATGATTGGGCGTTCGTTCCCGCGCCGACGTTGGCAATCGTATCTCTGACAATCGAGCGAACCAAATCGAGCAGTCCGCACTGCGGAATGGTTTGCGTCGGCATTCCGGGCAGAGTAACCGTTTGCGGCAGTCCTTTGTCGTTCAATGAATTTAAGCAGACGCTGCTCGGCGTTTCGTAAAGCGCAACGAAAACCGATCCGTCAGTTGATGCTAAATCAGCTTCGATCTGCGTGCGCAACAGCAGATTTTTCATTTCGTCTTTGTTCGCGTGCGCGTCGGTGATGATATATGTTTTGGCGGCTTCGATGGCGTTGAGAATGATGACTCGATTGGCGTTGTCATTAGTCACGATTGTATCTTTGTTCGTGTTGTCATTGGTGATGATCGTGTCTTTGTTGGTGTTGTCGTTATTGATAATCGCAGTTTTCGCACTGGCAATATTGGTTGCCGTCGTCGAAGTCGAAGTCGAAATCAATCCCGGAACAGCGTCAACTTTGGTGGTGATGCCGTCTTGAAAAGCATCGTCCCGGCAATCGTCCTTGATGCCTTTCAAAGTTTCGAGCGACAGTGTCGCCACTCGTGCGGCAATATAAGCGACGACCGGAATTTCTCTCGCAAGAATCGTAATGCCATCAGTCGGCATAGCTTCTATGACGCCTTCGGCAGCAATTTCAACACCTTTAGCAATAGAAATATCGGTGTTGGTGATGCCTGCGTTGATGCCGTCGGCACAATTGTCCGTCGTGCCCGCTTTATTGACGATTACGCCTGCCTTTTTAGCAGCAAGTTTTTCCTCAAGTTCCTGGCGAATGTCCGATCTGAGTACCGACATCGGCATTTCTCTCCAGCCGGAAAATCTGGCGTATGCCGACCGGACTTTCATTAAATCCTGCGGCGGCATTTGAGCGACCGAGTTTTTCACCGAAGTGAGCATCGGCGACACTCTTAAACCGGCTCGGTTCAGTTTTTGTTGAACAGCCGGAACCGAACTCAGAAGACGAATATTATCTTGAATTTC
>SXVE01000437.1 GCA_005790265.1 Acidobacteriota bacterium
AACCAACGATGAAATTCGCGCTTTATCCGGCGTTTTTGAAGCGAACGGTAGAATATACTTTATTGATCCGTCGGTAATTAACGCAGCTGGACAGGCTTCGCAGGGTTACATCGGACCTTCGAGTCCTAACACTGCATTTCCAGGACAGGTATTTTTCAACGCTGGTCCGGGACAAACAGGCAATCTTGCTCGAACGCTGATTAACGGTCCGAGACAATTTAATGTTAACGCTGCTTTGTTGAAAAATATCAACTTTACCGAATCAATTCGTGTTCAGTTGAGAATGGAAGCATTCAATCTCTTAAACAATGTCAGCTTCTTTAATAACACGCAGCTGGCAAATATCAGCAGCGCTACCTTCGGACAAATTACGTCTGCTGCTGCTGCTCGCCAAGTGCAGTTTGCAGCTCGTTTTGAGTTTTAATCGGAAACTTATTTAAGTTTCTTTCGGGTGCCGCTTCGCGAAGTGGCACCCTTTTTTTGTGTACTACATAAAAAAAGGGAAAATGAATATAATGAACTCAGCGTTTTAGAAAATTATGACTCGTCCCACAGTTTCTTCAACCAATGTTTCATTAGCTCCGCTTGGCGCGGGTGATTTGATTGATCGGGCGGTTAGATTTTACCGCGGTAATTTTCAGACGTTCGTTTTGATCGCGGCGCCGCCGGTGGTAATGGGAACTTTGATTTCCGTTGCGTGGATGTTTCTCGGACGCGAGATTTTTTCGGCGAGCGCAAGTCGCGATGCTTTTGAGACGACGCTGTATTATGTTTTTTTATGGTTCGGCGGGCAGGTAATAAAGATGGCGGAAATAGTGGCGACGCTCGTGGTGATGGGCGGCGCGGCGCGCAGTTTCGTGCGTTATCTGCTGTTCGGCGAACCGATTACTTTTAAAGAAACTTATCAAAACGTTTGGCGCAGATTGGGCGGTTTGATCGTCGCGGCTGTGATTATCACGTTTATTCTTTACGTTATCGGGATTATTCTTTCTTACGTCGGCGTGGCGGCGGGCGCGTTGGGAATTACGGCGGCGATGTTCGCTTTCAGTTTCTCGCCGTTTATTGCCGTTATCGTTTCGCTGATCATCGGTTTGGCAGTCGTCTTCGGCGTTCTCTGGCTGTTTTTTCTCGTGGCTTCCCGTTTCGCTTACGCGCCGCAGATTATGCTCGTCGAAGGTTTGGGCGTTTTCGCCGCGATGGGCAGAAGCGCGAGTTTAGCCGGGGGAAACGTCAGACGGCTCGCCGCTTTATTTGTTTTTACGACGGTGGCGACGTATTCGGCGCTGCTGCTTTTTTACGTTCCGCTCGGCTGGTACGCGTGGGCAAGCGGCATCGAATTTTTTAGTTTTGACGCCGACGCGATTCCGGCGTGGTATGAAATAGCGAATCAGGTTTTGTCGCAGGCAAGTTTGATTTTGTTGACGCCGGTCTGGATGATCGGATTGTGTCTGCTTTATATTGATGAACGCGTGCGACACGAAGGTTACGACATCGAATTGATGGCGGCGCGGCGATTAGGCGAGATTCCCGCCGTTCCGCAAAATTTTCAAAATCCGCTGCAACCGGCGCTCAACGAATCCGGCAACTTTTCCGTACCGCACAATTCTCGTCGTTCGTCCTCGACAATTCTCGGTCTCGAATAAAATGGGCAGGCTCATACTCTTTAAAAAATCAAAACCGCTGCTGCGTTTAGCCGTTTTTTTCGCGCTGATTTTTATTTTGCCGGGCAGCGTTTCGATTTTTGCCGGAACAATCGGCGATTATCAAAAAGGTGTTCGGATTGCGCGCGAGTCGGTTGATGAACTGCGCAAAAATCTGATTATCGAAGAAACTTACGACGGCGAGAAAAATGTCGAATATGAACGCCAATTAATCGCGTTGATTCGCAAAAATATGCCGCCGACCGAAAAAATAGAGTGGGACGGCGCAGCGATTGAAACGAGCAATCGTTGGCTGAGCAATCAGATTGATAATTACGAAAAAGAAGAAAACCAGAAAAAGCGGCGCGAGATTTTAACGGCGGTTGAAGAACGTCTCGCGGCTTTGCAGGAAAAGCTCGCCGAGCCGGAAAATGCGGCTGTTTCAAATCGCTCGAAAGATGAAGACAAACGAAAGTTAGCCGAAATTCTGCGCCGCGACGAGTATCAAAAACCGGAAGAAAAAGGAGAAAGTCTCGTTCAAAAATGGGTTCGCGAAGTTTCCGAATGGCTGGAAAAGGTTTTTCCGCGTCCGAATATCAGCTCGACATCACCGAACGCGTTTCAATCAATTTCCGTCGCGCTGCAAATCGGTCTCTACGTCATCATTGCGGCGATCATAATTTTTTTGCTGTATAAATTTGCGCCCGTGTTCGTGCAAAAATACCGCGTTCGGCAAAAACCGGAAAAAACCGACCGCGTAATTTTAGGCGAGCGCATCGGCTTCAACGAATCGGCGGCTGATTTGTTCGGCGAAGCCGAGCGGTTAGCGCGGGCGGGAAATTTGCGCGAAGCGATTCGGCGCGGCTATATCGCTCTTTTATGCGATTTGAGCGACAAAAAAATAATCGGGCTGGCGCAGCACAAAACCAATCGCGATTATCTGCGCGACGTTCGCCGCCGCGACGAACTGCACGAAAAAATGCGCGGTTTGACCGAAAGTTTCGAGCGACATTGTTACGGATTTGAGTTCGCCGACGAAACCGACTGGAATGAATTCAAGCAGCAGTATAAGCTCGCCGTGAGCGAAAAAGTCTAACAGACGCGCCGCCTAAAAATGAGCGGATAATCGCTTCTTTTTACTTTAAACAAATTATTTTTCGCCGTTTTAGTTACTGTTTGGCAAAAAGTGAAACAAAAATTTCTCGCAATCTCAGCTTTTATTTTTCTCTTCGTCGTGCTCGTCGGATTAAACGCCGCGTCTTACGTGCGGCAGGAAGAAGTTCCCGACAGCGAACTGTTTCCGAATCGTTCGAGCTACAACGCGGGCGCCACCGGCACGCGCGTTTTTTACGAGTTGCTCAATGAAACCGGCAGAAAAGTGGTGCGCTGGCAGGAACCGCCGAAAAATCTTTTGGGAAATAAAAACGCGCCGCAAGTTTTCGTTCTGATCGGTCCGATCAGGCGCGAATTCAGCGAAATTGAAACGAGAGACATTTTGCAGTGGACGGCGGCGGGCGGAAAACTCGTTATCATTGACCGCGAACCGCCGCGCGATTTGGTAACGTCAACAGCCGACTGGAGCATTTCGATTTCCGGTGACGGTGAACCGCCGATGTCCGGAGTTGATCCGGCGGACACGGCGCAAATAACCGATAAAGTACCGGCGGCAAAACCGGTTCAACCGACTGTTTATACGAAAAGCATCAACGCCGTTCAGCCGTCAAAACTTTTTTCGGCAATCGTTTTTGAGCGATTTTTCGACGATAATGACGATTTTGACGAACCGCAAATCACCGCCGAAAAAGAGGCGCCCGATTCTGACGTGCGCGGAAATACTGCGGAAGACGACGAAGAATTAACCGCCGCGCCGAATCCGATTCCGCCGCCGCCAGTAATCGCGCCGCCAGCAGCGCCGAGCGATCAGGCGGCAAATACGCTCGCGCTTTCTGCGCCGGTCGTGCATTTGTCGAGCGGCGACAAAAATATTCTCGTTGATGTTCCCTACGGTTCGGGTCGAATCGTTTTTCTGACCGATCCTTTTATCGTTTCAAATGCCGGAATAAATCTTGTCGACAATGCGCCGCTCGGCGTGAATATTACGGCATCAAACGGCGGATTGATCGCTTTTGACGAATATCATCACGGCTACGGAACGAACAACAATCGGTTGCTGCAATATTTTGCGGGAACGCCGGTGATCGCTATTTTTCTGCAAATCGTTTTGCTTGCCGGGCTGATTCTCTTTTCGCAGAGCCGCCGTTTCGCCCGCGCGATTCCTGGAAATGAACCGAATCGTTTGACCAAACTCGAATATGTGGCGGCGATGGCGGAGCTTCAGCGGCGCACGAAATCTTACGATTTAGCAATTGAAAATATTTACACCGATTTTCGGCGGCGCGCGGCGCGCGCGGTCGGCGCTGATGTTTTCACGGTTTCGACCGAAGAACTAGCGAAAATGATTGGCGAACGAGCCGAGATTGATGCGGCGGAAATCGCGGCGCTGCTCCGGCAGTGTGAAGAAATTACGCGCGGCGCGGCAGTCAGCAAAAAAGAAGCGCTGCGCATCGCGCAAAGTTTGCGACAGGTCGAAGAAAAACTCGGCTTGGTGCGTTCAAAAAAAGTCAATACTTAACCGATGTCCACTTCAAGCCTGATTTTATTAATCATTCTGTTTTTCGTGATGAGCGCCATCGGCGTTGTGACCGGCAGCAATTCGCTCGTCACGGTTCCGGTGATGTTTCAGTTCGGAATTGATCCGAAAGTCGCCGTCGCGACGAATATGTTCGGGCTGACTTTTATGAACATCGGCGCGACGATTCCCTTTATGCGGCAAGGCGTTCTCGATTACCGCAAACTTTCGCCGCTCGTCGTTATTACGCTGGTTAGTTCCGCCATCGGCGCGCTGCTCGTCGGATTGATTACCGGGCAAAGCATCAAATTAATCGTTTCGATTGCGATGATTACGGTCGCCATTTTCACGCTTTTCAAACGCGACGCCGGAATTGCCGCCGAGACAGTCGTTTCCGCAAATGCGACCGTTCTCGTTTACGTTTTAACGTTTCTGCTCGGAATTTACGGCGGACTTTACAGCGGCGG
>SXVE01000438.1 GCA_005790265.1 Acidobacteriota bacterium
TGTGCATCTTCGGCGACGATTTCCGGCAGATTTGACGGTTTGATTTTGAGGAATTTAACGAGTTCCGCGTCCCAATCGTTCGCTCGCAAATCGTAAATTCCCGTCGCAGAAGCCATCGAAACGCTCGTCGCGGCAACGCCGAAAAGTTGGAGCGCGGCGAAATCGCTGAACGAAAGCCATTTGTCCGTGCGTTTGAAAACGTCCGCGAAATCTTTTTTCAGCCACAAAAGCTTCGCCGTCCAAAAGCTCGAATGAAACCGCGCGCCGGTTCGATTGTGAATCGCCGTTTCGTCTAATTTAGCGCGCAAAACAGCGACGAAATCGCGGCTGCGCGTGTCCGCCCAACCGAAAACTTTCGTCGTCGGCGCTCCTTTCGCATCAACGCCGACCAAACTATGCCAAAACGACGACGCGGCGACGTGCGTAATCTCGCCTTCGATTTTTGCCGACTTTGCCAAAACATCGTCAATCGCTTTTTCAATCTGCGTAAACGCTTCCGCTGCGTCAATTTCCGCGCCGCCGTCTTCGGTCGCCGTCAAACTGCGCTCGTTTTTAACCATCGTTTCGGGCAAAACGTCGCCGTTCATATCATAAAGCGCGGCGCGAACGCTCGAAGTGCCGATGTCCAAAGCTAAAATTAAAGATTCCATTTTTTCGGTGTAATTTTAGCAAACAAACGAAAAAGGCGAAAACTTGAACCCGTTTTCGCCTTTTTCCGCTAATCTTTTTTCTCAACCTTGCCGCCGAAAGTTTTTTTGATCCACCACCGCAAACCGACGAACAAAAAGCGCCGATCCTTAAAAAATTCCGGCGGTTTGCCTTCGTAATAATGCCCGACAAACTGCAAAATCCACCCAAAAACAAACAGCGCGAGTGCGATTCGCCAAAATCCGCTGACAAATAGCGAAACGGGAATCAGCAAAAGCGAAATCGCAATCATCGGAATCCCAATCGTATGCGTCAATTTATTGATCGGATGCTGATGCGATTCCGCATATTCATCAATCCATTCGTCCCAACTTTTGCCGCCCATCATAGATTTTGTTCTCCTCGTTTATTATTTTTGCTCGCGATTTTACTACGAAACTATTTTTTTACAAAGATTTTAACCGTCAAATCATTTTCCAATTTCTTGGTTTCCCGCAAATTAAATTTGTTCAAAAAATCTCGCGGCATAAATGTGTCCGCGTTCTCGACGGTTTCGGGAATTTCCGTGACGATCCATTCGTCAATCGCGTCGGCGAATTGCGCGTAAGTTTCCGCGCCGCCGATGACGAATGAATCACAATTCAAATATTTCGATAATGCGAGAACTTCCGCGACGCTTCTGAGCAGCAGAACGTTCGGCTGATTTTCGATGCTGCGCGAGCGCGAAAGCACGATATTAAGACGATTCGGCAGCGGTTTGCCGATTGATTTCCAAGTGTTGAAACCCATCACGACGGCGTGAGCGGTTGTCGTTTGTTTGAAAAATTTCAAATCCGCCGAATAATGCCACGGCAGTTTTCCGTCTTTGCCGATGGCGAAATTTTTTGCGATGGCGACAATGCCGATAATCATGTTAATTGATAATTGATAACGGATAATTGATGATAACGAAACCGATTTTTTCGATTATTCATTATCAATTATCCGTTATCAATTAATTTCGCTCCTTTGTAAACCGAAACTTCCGAGCCTTTTGCCATAAATATCGAATCCGGCTTTGTGTCGCTCAGAAAATCAAATTCCGCGCCGTAAAGTCTGCCGAAATCAACATCAATTTCGGCGAAGCTGACATCGAAAAGCTCCCATTTTGGATGCTCGACTTTATATTCGTCTGTCCGGTTTTCGCCGCGTTTTGTGTAGCCCCAATAATGCTCGATGATAAATTCGCCGTGTGAGTTTTCCGCCGGAACGCCAGTGTTTTCGCCGATTTCAATTGTGATGTGATTTTTGCAGTCGCCTTTTTCCCAACTGTAACCGACTTCTTTTTTGGTGCGCGTATGCGCCATTTTCCAACATTCGTAAGGCTCGCCGTAAAGCACATTTGCCGCCGTTGCAATCGCCAGACGCGGCACGATTTCTTTGACGAAAACAACGCCGCGTTTAATTTCATTTTCGGTTTCGCGCTTGACGTAAAAACGTAAGTTAGCTTCTTCAAAATTAACGTGAAACGGAACGGGAATGCCCAACACTCGCGTGTTCAAAAACATAAACGCAACCACACTGACGTAACATTTTCCTTTATTAAAATCGAGCGAAACGCCTTTTGGTACGCGCTTTTCAAGAATTTCAGGCGCAACTTCGTAATTCGCCATAATCAAATCGTGCCATTTTGCGGTTAGAAACTTTTTCATTTGATTTGAAGGTAAAGTTGGAAATTTATTTCGCTCGCCGTTGAAAATACAATGTCCAAACGATGCCGAAAATGAAGATCGAAACGGCAAATAAAAAAGGCGGACGCGCCGTTTGCCCTTTGAAGATACGAGGATCGGGAAACAGATAATTGGCAAACAAAAGGCAGCCAAAAACAATCGCTATATAACCGCCCGAATCACGCATTTTCAAAAGAAACTGTTTCATAATTTGAGAAGATAATTGAAAGCCTTTTATAAAATTAGTTTTTTTACAAAATTAATCTTTTATCTCCCGCGCGACGCGTGATGCGTTCGCGGTCAAAATATTCGAGCAGCGGAATCGCGTATTTGCGCGAAATTCCCGCTAAGTCTTTGAATTTTGCCACGTCAATCAAGCGGTCGGAATTCGTCGCGGCGTAATCTTTTAAATGCCCGATTAAAGCGTCAATTTCCGTTTTTGAAAAATAAAACTCGTCGGCGATTTTCACTATTTCGCCGGAATTCAAGAGCAGTTGAAAAACTTTTCTCGCTGTTTCGCGGTTTGATTTCGTGTTTTTTATCGCATCACTTAAAGCATCTTCGAGTTTCGGAACTTCAAGTTTCGCTGATTTATACGATTTTTCGAGCCGTTCGCGCAGCGTTTTTTCGTCCGCCGATAATTCGAGATTGTGCGCCGCCGCGCGAACAATCTCTTTTTCCGCCGCGATTTTATCGTCTTTTTGCAGCCAGTCCAAAACCGTTTTGAAAATTTCCGGCGCGAGATGAGCGAAAACTTTCTCGCGCAGCGTTTCGCGCAGAATGCCTTTGGCGAGCGGTTCTTTGCGATGAAAATTTTCGATTTCGGCGAGCGTTTTCGCTTTCAAATTTTCAAACGGCGCGCGCGCGATCAAGCGATTTTCCGCTTCAATAATCGCTTTTTTTTCGATGTTTTCGCGCACTTTTTTTTGCAAAATCTCGTCGCGCCAGCCCGTTCGCACA
>SXVE01000439.1 GCA_005790265.1 Acidobacteriota bacterium
GGGCGAAATCGAAGCGGCGATTGCCGAATCGAAAACCGCTCTCGCGGGCGAAGACGCGGAACCGATGAATTCGGCGTTTGAGCGCTTGCAGACGGCTTCGCAGAAACTCGCCGAAGTGCTCTACAGCCAATCGAGCGCGCCGACCGGCGACGCAGCGAGCGGCGGCGAACAGGCTTCATCGGCAAGCGCCGGCGGCGATGCGACGGGAAGCGCGACATCTTCGGGCGGCGATGACAACGTGATTGACGCCGAATATGTTGATGTTGACGAAGAGAAGAAGTAAAGCGAACGAAAACTAAAATGAGCGGCAATTAAAACGCCGCTCATTTTACGAATCAACGAAAAATCTGTTTTAATGACATAGATTTACCGGCGAAAACCAACGAATTTTTCAGTTTTAATCAATGGCAAATAAAGATTATTACAATATTCTCGGCATCAAAAAAGACGCCAAAGCGGACGAAATTAAAAAGTCGTATCGTCGTCTGGCGCGTAAATATCATCCGGACGTGAATCCGAACGATAAAGCCGCCGAGGAAAAATTTAAAGAAGTTCAGGAAGCCTACGACGTGCTTTCGGACGAGAAAAAGCGCAAGGTTTTCGACCGTTTCGGTTATTACGCCGACAATCTGGACGTGAATTCGCCGTACGGCGCAAGTTACGGAACGGGCGCGAGCGGCGGAACTTCTGGCGGCGCGAGCAATTTCGATTTTTCCGGTTTCAATTTTGAACCGGGCGGATCGGGCAGCGGTTCGAGCTTTCGCGATATTTTCTCCGATCTTTTCGGCGGCGGTGGCGCAAAATCGCAACAGCAGCGCGAACCGGAACCGCCGCGAGCGATGCCGAAAAAAGGCGCGGACATCGAGATGCCGCTCGCTTTGAGTTTTGAAGAATCGTTTACCGGAATGACGACGAACATCACGGTCAATCGCTCGGAGCAATGTTCGCGCTGTCAGGGCGCGGGCGACACGGGCGGTCCGGTCGTTGTTTGTCCGACGTGCAAAGGAACCGGACAAGTGGTGCGAACCGGCGGGCGATTGCAGTTTTCGCAGGCGTGTCCCGACTGCGACGGAACCGGACGCCGCCGCCAACCGTGTTCGCAGTGCAACGGCAAAGGCGTGACGCCCAAAACCGAACAAGTCAAAATCCGTATTCCGGCGGGCGTTGACACCGGCTCGCGCGTGCGCATTCCGAAAAAAGGTCAGGGCGGACGATTGGGCGCGGAAGCCGGCGATTTGTTTATTTTAACGAACGTCGGCAAACACAGATTCTTCACGCGCAAGGGCGACAATATTTACGTCACCGTGCCGATCACCGTGTCCGAAGCCGCACTCGGCGCAAAAATCGAAGTGCCGACGGTCGAAGGCAAAGCGCAATTGAAAATTCCGGCGGGAACCGAATCGGGACAAAAATTCCGTCTGCGCGAACGCGGTTTTCCGAGCCTCAGAAACCCGAATTTGCGCGGCGATCAGTTTATCGAAGTGCAGATTTCGCTGCCGCGCGTGATCAGCGAAGAAACGAAAGAAATTTTGCGCGAATTTGAAAAAGCGAACCCGGAAAATCCGCGCAAAGCGATGGGACTTGAGTAAATTACGAATTGACAATTACGAATTACGAATTAGAAGAAAAACGTTTTCCGGAAACACGTCCTCGGCATTCGTAATTTGAAATTCGTAATTCGTAATTGATTTATATGAAGCGTAAAAACAAGACATACACGATCAGCGCCGTGGCGGAAACTTACGAAATTCATCCGCAAACGCTGCGGCTTTACGAACGCGAAGGATTGCTCAAACCGTCGCGCTCGGACGGCAACACGCGGCTTTACACCGACGCCGATCTTGAACGTTTGGAAGTCATTTTATCCTTAACGCGCGAACTCGGCGTCAATCTCGCCGGGGTGGAAATCATTCTTAATATGCGCGAAAAAATGAATCAAATGCAAAGCGAATTCGAGCGTTTTTTTGAATATCTGCGCACGCACGCCGACGAATTTTCCACGCGCGTCGAAATCTTTTCCGAAACTGAAGCCTTAATTCCGATTTCCCGCCAGAACCGTCCGCTCAACAATTTCACCGAAGATATTTCTGACTAATATCAAAATTTTTATAGTTTTATAAAAAAAATCCTTTACATTCTCACAAATTTAAAGACAGAATAACCAGTTCCACAATAAATCCCATATTCTCTGGAGAAAAATAATGAAAACTGGTTTAGGAAAGCCCACGCCTATCGCTCTATTCGTGTGCCTGATGATAACAATTTTGACAATTTCGGTTTCGGCGCAAGACCTCGACGATGTAACAATTAGCGGTCGAATCACCGATTCAAACAACGCGCCGATTGTCGGCGCAAGCGTGAGCGCCGTGCTGACGGAAACCAACGCCGAACGCACCGTTGTTACCGATGAAGACGGACGCTACCGCATCATCGAACTCGCGCCCGGAACTTACAGCGTAAAATCTTCGGCAAGCGGCTTCGGTGCCAAAGAAAATCAGGGTTTAATCACAATTGCCGGACAAAATTTGCAGCTGAATTTCTCGCTTGCGCCAGCCAATGTGCAAGCCGAGCAAACCGTTGTCGTTACCGATGAAGACGCGCCGGTTGTTGATACGACGCGCACCATCGTCGGCGGCACGGTGACCGAACGCGAAATTGAGGAATTGCCGAACAACACGCGCAATCCGCTCGACTTGGTTTTAACGCTCGGCGGCGTCACCGAAGAAGCGCTTTCGACCAGAGATTTGGCGGAAGACAGAAATTCCAACGCGCGCAGCACGCCGACCGAACAGGGAAATTTCTCGCTTTCCGGCGGCGCTTCGTATTCAAATAACATTACGATTGACGGTTTGGACAATAACGACGACCGCTCGGCGCGCGACCGTTTTCAGCCGTCGCTCGAAGCCGTTTCGGAAGTGCAGGTCATTAAAAATCAGTTTTCTGCCGAATATGGACGCGCTTCCGGCGGGCGCATCAATCTGCGCACAAGAGCCGGAACGAAAAATCTGCGCGGGCGCGCGTTTATGTTTTTTCGCGACGATAATTTAAATGCGAACACTTACTATAACAATCTGACATTCATCAACGCCGACGGCATTGTTACGCGCAACCCTTTGCCGCGCTTGCCTTTAACCGAATACAATCCGGGTTTTACGCTCGGCGGTCCAATTGTTTTTCCGTATTTTTACGACGGGCGGGCGCGCACTTTCTTCTCCGTCGCTTACGAATACGGCAAACTTTTGGACACGACTTTGATTGACGCCTACGTTCCGGTCGGCGTCAATTCGCGATTCGCTTTGCCGTCGGCGACCGGCAGCGGACAGTTTTGCGATAGCAGCGACACTTCGCCGACGGCTCCGGCTTGCAGCGGCGCAACTCCGACGGCAGCGCTGATCGCGCCGTTTACGCAAACACTCGACACGCCGAATACGAATCATTCTTTGACGGCGCGAATTGACCATAAACTATTTGAAGGCAACGACATTACGTTCGGCTTTCAATTCGGACGGCGAAGCAATCGCCGCCAGACCGGAGCGTCAACCACGCGCGTCGAAGACGCTCTGCAAAATCGAAACAACCGCAGCGAAGCGTTTAATATCACCGACAATCAGGTGTTCGGCTCCAAAATCGTTAATCAATTTCGTTTTCAATGGTCGCGTTTCGCGCCGAGTTATGAAACCGATGATCCATCGGCGCCCGTCGTTTTGATCGGTTATCGCAATCCGGTGCTCAACAGCGTGCAAACTTTGATCGCCGGAAATTCGACGTCGAGTTCGCTGCAAAACTTCGCCGATACGCGCGAAGAAACGAGATTGCAGTTTCAGGATTCGCTGACTTACGTGCTCGGCGCGCACACGCTGAAAAGCGGTTTCGACGTGCAAACGGTTGATTCAAAAGCCGTTTCGCTCGGCGACGCGACGGGCACTTTTAATTTCGGCAACGTTTTGAATTACCAGCAAAACACGCTTTCGCGTTACCGCCAGAATTTCGGCACGGCGACCGACGTGAAAAATAATTATTACGGCGTTTTCATCAACGACGAATGGCGCGCCGCTTCAAATGTGACGATCAGTTACGGTGTGCGCTACGAAAAGGAAACCGCGATTTCCGACGACAACAATTTCGGTCCGCGTCTCGGCATTGCCTGGGATCCGTTCAAAAAAGGCAAAGGCGTCGTGCGTTTCGGCGCGGGCGTTTTTTACAATCGCGTTTTGCTGCGCACGGTCGGCGATTTTATTCAAAATTCTTCGGGCAGCCTTGCGCAGTTTGATACGAACAATATCGGCACCGGCGCGACCGATCTGCGGCGCATCGCCGTTCTCGCCCGAATTTCGCAGCAGTTTCCGAACGCTTTCGCGTCAGTCGCCGATTTGCAAACGGCGGTCGGCGCGGCAAATTGCGGAACCGCCGCTGCGCCGGTTAGTTGCTCCGCAAGTCTGGGATTTCTCGCCAATCTCGGCGACAGCGGAAATCCGCTGCGTTCGGTTGATCCGAATTTGAAAATCCCGGAAAGCTATCAATTCAACGTCGGTTTTGAACGCGAAATCGGTAAAGGTTTCGTTTTTGAAGCGAATTACACGATCAATAAAACCGCGCATTTATGGCGCGAATTCAATCCGAATGTGCCGATCGTTCCGGCGGGTTACGAAGATTTTGCCGGTTATCTGCTCGCCAATCCGTTTGTTTTTTCGGTTCCCGGCGCGACAACGCCGACGACGAGAACTTACCGATTTTACCTCGGCTCAAACACCGACGCGTCCGGCGTGGCGACGGCAATCGGCGGCACAACCGCTTGCCCGACGACCGGAACGGTCACGTGTTTCGTTAACTTAAATTCGGTCAATTCGACCGTCACCGCGCCGAGCATCGCCGTTGCCGGTGCAAGCACGAACGCGACCGGAACGCCGGTCGGCATTGCGCTCGCGGCGGTTTCACGATTTCGACCGAATCCGAATCTCGGCGAAACCGAACGCGTTTCTTCAATCGGCAACGCGTTTTATCAAGGTTTGGTGTTGGAAGTGCGCAGCCGTTTTCGCAAAATCGGATTCGGTTTCGGCTCGACTCTGCGCGCCGTTTACACGCTTTCGAGTTCAAAAGACGACGGCTTAAACAACACGACGAACGCCGAAATCAACGGCGATTTCAGCCGCGAATGGGCGCGGAGTTTGCAGGACAGACGCCATCGAGCGGTCATTTCGGGAACTTTCGATACGCCCGTTTGGTTCGGCAAACTGCGATTTTCACCGATTTTTCGTTACGGCAGCCCGGCGCCGTTCAGTTTGGGTTACGGCGTTGACCGCAATCTCAACGATGTCAGCACCGACCGACCGATTTTCACCGGCAACATCGCAGACATCGTTTATCGTGAGCCGGGTTCGCCGCTGCCGACCGCGCTTGCCGCGCAATTTTCGCTGCCGACCATCGGTTCGCGCAGCGGAAACTTGCCGCGCAACGCCGGAACCGGACCGAGTTTGTATATTTTTGATTTGAGCGTCACGCGCGAATGGAAATTCGGCGAAAGATTTCGTCTGCGTCCGACCGTTCAGTTCGACAATATTCTGAACGCGGCGGTTTTCAGTTTCGGTTCGGAATTTATTAATTTTACATCGCTCGGATCCGCCGCGACGGTAACTCAGCGCACGGATTTTCAAAATTTTCTCATTCCGACCAGAACTTTTCGCCAGCGCGAAATTCGTCTCGGCGTGCGGTTTGATTTTTAATCGGAAAAACGAAAAAGCAATTTGCGCGCTCTTGATTGATCGAATCGGAGCGCGCTTTTTTGTTTTTACTTGCAGCGAGAAAAAAGATGACTGACGATAGCGAAATATGTTAATTTTAAACCGTTGCACAAACTTGTTCAACGATTCGTTAAATCCTTTTTTAAACCTCCGGCAAAAATCCCGTCGCCGCTGCTGTTGTTCTCGAAATTATGAATGAAGTTTTAGAAAAATCGCTCGGAGTTCCGTTTACGGAAGTTTCCATCGAATCGGTTTTGCTCGACGCCGATTTATTCGTTAAATATCGTTCGCCCGAAAAAGCGTTTTCGCTGCTGCGCGAATCTATCGAACGCAGTCCGCGCTCGATTTCGCTGCGCGAAAAAATGCGCGACATCTGCATCACGCAGAAAAATCTCAACGAAGCGGCGCGGCAGTGTCTCGCGCTGGTCAGTCTTTACATCGCGCGCGAGGAATTTGATCTGGCGTACGACCGATTGCAGGAAGCGAAATTGCTCGATCCGCGCATTTCGGTTGCGCCGGGACTCGAAGCGATTCGCCGCGCGCGCCGACCGGAATTTGCGCAAACGCGCGACAAAACGCCGCAAAAAGTGCGCACCGACGTAACTTTTGCCGGAAATCTCGCGTTCGTTTCGATTTTCGACGCCGTTCAGGTCATCGAAAATTCGCGAATGACCGGTTTGCTCGTCGTCAAATCCGATCTTCATCTGGCAAGCGTTTCGTTTAACGAAGGCAAAATCGTGGACGCCGAATGCAGCGGACACAACGGCGTGACGGCGTTTCGCGAAATCATCGAAATTAACAGCGGAACTTTTGAGTTTTCCACGTCCGACAACGAATTTCCTGTAGTGATTAACGTTTCAAGCAACACAAACTTTTTGCTCGACGTGCTGACCGAACTCGACAACGAGCGCGCCGAAAAACAAGGCTTGCGAAATTTAAGCGACGAAGAACTTTAGTCAATTACGAATTATGAATTACGAATTATGAATTACGAATGTTGTCGCCTATTCTTTTTATGAATTGTGCCTGCCAAAAATTGATGAACAGATATGTCGTCTCGCAATTCGTAATTCGTAATTCGTAATTCGTAATTTCCTCGCAGTTGACTTCATTTCCCTAAAACAACAAAATATAGAGCTTAATCTTTCCCTTATTTTAAGCACTATAAAATGTTCAAACTTCAGCGCCTCGAAATTACGGGCTTCAAATCGTTTGCCGATTATACGGAAATTATTTTCACCGGCAACGGAATTACGGCGGTCGTCGGTCCGAACGGCTGCGGAAAATCAAACGTCAGCGAATCAATCGCGTGGGTTTTAGGCGAACAGCGCGCCAAAGCGCTGCGCGGCTCGGAAATGAAAGACGTGGTTTTTCAAGGCACGAAAAACCGTAAACCGAGCGGAATGGCGGAAGTCGTTTTGCATTTTATCCGCGATGAAGAAACGCTTTTTTTCGGCGACGAAGAAGAACTCGGCGACATTGACGAAGCGCTGCATAATTTCGATGAAAAAGCCGTTCAGTTAGAAGATTTCGACGCTTCCGAACAAATTAACGAAGTCGGCGAAGCGCCGGAAATTGATAATCTCAGCGGTAATTCAAACGACTCAAACGGCGCAAACGGTTTTCATTCGGAAACTGCGGCGGCGGTCGAGCAAATGCAAACCGCGCCGCTCGCCGCGCTGCAAACTTCCGGCGCAAAATCAAAATCAAAAAGACATTGGCGCGCGCGCAGTTACGCGCTCGATTTCGCGCCGGGCGAAGCGATTTCCGTGACGCGCCGTTTGTATCTTTCGGGCGAAAGCGAATATCTGCTCAACGGAAAAGCGTGTCGTTTGCGCGATATTCAGGATTTATTCGCCGGAACCGGACTTTCGGGCGCGCATTACGCGATTATCGAACAGGGAAGAATCGGACAGATTTTGTCGGCGAAACCGGCTGACCGGCGCAATTTGATCGAAGAAGCCGCCGGAATTTCCAAATTTCGCACGCGACAACGCGCCGCCGAAACGCGTCTCGAATCAGCGAAAACGAATCTCAGCCGCATTTCCGACATCGTTTCGGAAATTGACAAACAGGCAAATTCGCTGCGCCGCCAAGCCGCGAAAACGCGCCGTTATAAAGTTTTGCGCGAAGATTTTCGCGTTCTGCTAAAAAAATTATTTACCGCCGAAGGTCTTCAGTTGTCGCAAACGGCTGCCGAACTCGAATTGAAATTAACCGAATCCGCCAAAATCGAGCGCCGACTTTTTGACGAAGTCGCCGAGCAGGACGAAGCGTTTCGGCGGGCGACCGGCGAAGCTCGCGCGGCGGAAGAAGCGCTCGCCGAAATGCGCGGCAGACATGCGGAAAGCGCGCTCGAACGAGACCGCGCCAGCCGCGAATACCGTTATCAAACCGAACAAATCAGCAGCTTGGAAAGCCGCGCTGCGATTTTGAAAGGCGAAATCGAATCAACCGAACAGCGGCTCGAACTGTTGAAAAACGAGCACGAAAAACTGCGCGGAGACGAAAAAAATGATCGCGCCGAAGCCGAAAAAAACGAACTTGCGCTGCGCGAAACCGAAAGCAAATATCGCGAAAAAACCGGCGAGCTGCACAAAATCGAAGCGGAAATTGAAAAAGAGCGCGGCGATTTGATGCGGCACACGGCGGCAGTCGAGCGATTCGGCGAAATCCGCCGCCAGATGGAAAACAATCTCGAAAGATTGAAGGAACGCGCCGAAGGTTTGAAGCGCGAAAGCATTCGTGCCGAAGAAAATCGCGCCGAACATCGAATCGAAGCGGAAAACTTAGCGGAAAAAGTGAAAAGCGAAAAAGCGAAACTCGAAAAGCTGCATCAGGAAAAACTAACAATCACGAAAGCGGCGACCGAACGGCGCGAAGTTTTGCGCGGCGAAAAAGACCGGCTGAAAAATCTGCAAAACGAATTTGCGCGCAAAAAAAACCGTCGCGAAACTTTGCAGGAACTCGAAGAAAAACGCGCCGTTTACGCGCCGCAGGTGCAGAAGATTTTCGCCGCCGAAGCAAAAATCGGCGTCAAATTCGCGGGTATTTTAGCCGACAAATTAACGGTTGACGAGCGCGCCGAAAAAGCCGTCGAAAATCTTTTCGGCAATCATTTGCAGGCGATTCTCGTGGAAAACGAAGACGACGCGCGCAAAACGATTGATTATTTAAATGAAAACAACGTCGGACGAATTTCCGTTTTGGTTCAGGATTCAAATTTAAAAATTCAAGATTCTGAAGCAAAAAGCGACGATTCAAGATACGAAAATCGAATCGAAAATCTGCTCGGCGTTTCCGCCGATTTTGTCGCGATTCTGGAACGCGTTTTTCCGCGCGAAATGGCGGCGCTTTTAATTGAAAAATTGGCAAACGCGCCGTCAAGCAACAACGGCGACGGCGGCGAAATCTACGTTGATTTGGCGGGCGATTTGCTGATCGGCGAGCGTCTTTTCGTCGGCGGAAAAGCGAACGCGAACGAAAAAAACAACTCGCTGCTGGCGTTCAAACGCGAACTGCGCGAGCTTGAACAAGCCGCGCTGAAACTCGCGGCGGAAATTGAAGCGGCGGAAGCGAAAACTGAAAAAGCGCGGAAGGATTTAGCCGAAAACGAAGAGAAAATCGTTGATTTGCAGTCGCTGATCGTCAAAAACGAGCGCGATTTGCTCGGTTTGGAAATTCGGGAGAAAACGGTTCGCCAGGAAATCGAACGCGCCGAACGACATCAAAAAGTCGTCGCGGACGAAACGAATCAAATCGAAAAAGAACTGGCGCAGCTCACGCAAAAGCAAACGGAAGCGCAAAATAACGCGCAAAAAGCGGAAGCGGCGCGAGCGGAAGCGGCGCAAAAGCTTGAAAATATCGGCAAAAAATTGAGTGAAGCGAGAATTGCTGCCGCCGCCGAAAACGCAGTTTTAAACGAAAAAAGAACGGCGGCGGCAACGAGCGGCGAGCGGCGACGCGCGGCGCAAACGGCTTTGAGGCGCGTCGAGACTGAGGAAAAAGAACTCGAAACGAGACTCGCGCGGCAGAAAATGGAAATTTTTGAAACTGATGGAAAACGCAAAATGCTGGCGAAATCTCTCGCCGAAATCAATCAAAAAATCGCCTCCGCCGACCGCGAACAAAGCGAAGAACAAAACTCTTTGAGCGAAGCAGCGACAAATTTGAAAACAGCGCGCGAACGAGCCGATGAGACGAGCCGCACGCTCGCCGATTTGAACAAGAAATCCGCCGAAGCGCGCAACGAACGCGCGGCGTTTGAAATTCGTCAGACGGAAACTTTGACGAAACTGCGCGGCGTCACCGAAAAATGCGCGCACGAATTGAATGTGCCGCTCGGCGAACTCATCGAAAAAGAAGAAATCGAAGCTGATTTTGATCTTGGCGCGGCGCGAAAAGAAGCAGAAGATTTGCGCGAAAAAATCGAGAATTTCGGCGCGATCAATATGCTGGCGCTCGAAGAACTCGCCGAAACCGAAGAACGACTGACTTTTTTGACCGCGCAGAGACAGGATATTATTGACAGTATTGCGGCGGCGGAAGCGGCTCTGCGCGAAATCAAGGAACGTTCGCGCGAAAAATTCAAGGCAGCTTTTGCCGCGATCAATGCGAATTTTATCGAGTTTTTTCAAGAGCTTTTCGGCGGCGGACGCGGCGAGATGACGTTGCTTGAAGCCGATGACGTGCTCGAAGCGGGCATCGAAATCGTCGCGCAGCCGCCGGGCAAACGTCTGCAAAATATACTTTTACTGTCGGGCGGCGAAAAAGCGATGACGGCGATTGCGCTCGTGATGGGAATTTTTAAATATCGTCCCGCGCCGTTTTGTCTGCTCGATGAAGTGGACGCGCCGCTCGACGATGCGAACGTCGGCAGATTCGTTAATAAAATCGCCGATATGTCGGAAAAAACGCAGTTTATCGTGATCACGCACAACAAACGCACGATGGAAGCGGCGCGCGCTCTCTACGGCGTGACGATGCAGGAAGCGGGCGTTTCAAAAATCGTTTCGGTGAAATTTGAATAGACTGGCGCAACTAAAATCTGTGCGATTTTCGCCTGAGCGACAAACTTTTCCCCGAATGCGACATCATAGCTTTCGTTTTAATAGATAAATAAAAGGTTTCCTGAAACGCTGATTCTTTCGGCGAAGTTTTACACAAATTAATGAAAAAATCGCTAAAAATAATCGTTTTCGCCGGACTGGTTTTGTCGAGTTCGCTTTTGAATTTCGCGCAGAGCAATTCGCGCAAATCGCCTGCGAAGAAAAATGCCGAACCGTCCGCTGCCAAAAGCGTCAATGATGAAAAAGCGGTTGCCGTTCCTGCGCCGACGCCGGAAACGAAATTGACGCATAAAAAAAATGAGCGTCCCGGAAATAATGCAAATTCCGAAAAAATCGTTGATGAAAAAGCTCCGGAAACAACTGTTTCGCCAGCGGGAAACGGCAAATTCGATGCTTATTATTACGAGTTTTCTCAGCCGAATTTTACGCTTTCGCAAATTGTGATCGCGCACGATGAAAAAGGGAAAGGAACGATTTCTTTTTTCAAAAAAGGCGTTGAAGAATCTGTTTCCGATCCGCTTCAACTTTCACCGGCGACGCTTGAAAAGATCAACAATTCTCTTGCAGCGCTTGATTTTATTAACTCGAGTGAAAGTTATCAATTTGAAAAAGATTATTCGCACCTCGGAAATATCAAAATAAAAGTGAAAAAAGACGGGCGCGAGCGGGAAGCGAAATTTAATTATACGACTGTTCAAGACGCCAAAAATTTAGCTGACGAATACCGAAGAATCAGCCAGCAGTATGTGTGGATTTTTGACATCAATCTGGCGCGCGAAAACCAGCCGCTCGAATCGCCGAAGTTGTTCGATTCGCTCGATTCGCTGATTCGGCGCAACGAAATCGCCGATCCGCAGCAGCTCATTACATTTCTCAAAGAATTAAGCAACGACGAAAGAATACCGCTTATTTCGAGAAATCACGCGACTCGGCTCGTCAAACAAATCGAGAAAAAACAGGAATCCAATAAATAGTTTGGTTTGTTGCAAAGCGAAGAATCAAGGATATTTTTTATCGGGCGAGCGAAAATCGTACTGTCAACAATCATTTAAAATTAAGAGGGGGAAACGTCTCCCACACCGTTTCCCCCGGTTCGCTATCGACTGCAAGGCGCAGCCGACAACGAAACTTTATATTACTTAATCTTTTCCAGAAAAACAAATTACCAAATCAATAATTTGTGTTGGTTAGGACCGATTCTCTAACTTGGGATCAAATCTCAAAAAACTCGTTCAAATAAAAGCGTTGAATAATTGTTTAGAATTTGCCACAATCGTAGAATCATGTCAAGAAGCGTTTCCCCAAAAATTGAGAATCACGAATTTGTTGTGCGTTTGATAGAGGTTTGCGGCACTGCGCAGTCGTCAGAACTCGCTCGAATGCTGAATATTTCATATCAAGCGGCGAAAAACTATCTGTCCGGCAGAATTCCCGACGCGAAGATCTTGCGGCGCATCGCCGACCGCACGCCGTATTCGCTTCATTGGCTTTTAACGGGAACGGGAGACAAATTTGTCGCCGCGAAACCGGCAAATAAAGACACACATCTACTGACCGACGCGATTCGCGCATTGATCGAAGAACAATGCCGCGCGATTGTCGGGGAATTTTTTCAGCAACAGCTTCAGACGAAAGAACAATCGGCAGGCGAGAAAATCGTCGTTTTATCTCCGCATCAAATCAGAGACGAGAAGATAATCGAAAACGCCGAGAGCATTTCGTCCGAAAAGTAACGTTGCCTCGTTTGCTTTTTCTCTCCTAAATGCCGGTGCCGAACAACTCGTTTAGATAAGTCTGCACCGCGCTTAAAATCGAGTTGTCGGAATCGGATTCTGACGCATTCTCGCCATTCGCTTGCGTGTTGATTTCCTCGCATTCCGTGCACTCCGTCGGACAAATTCTGCCGCCGTTGCCCATATCGCCTTCGCAGGTGTAACCGCCATTGCCCATATCGCCATCGGCGAGAACGCTGCCGGCGAAAATGATACCGATTAAAAGTAGTTTAATTGTTGATTTCATTGTGTTTAGTTTCCTTTTGAATTCTTGGTCTTGATACTTTTGAAATATCGTGGATATACTATCAGAATTGGTTATCTCCAAGTTATGAGAACTCTCCACAAAGGCGTTGCAGTTTTAGCCGAAACTCTAATAAAAATGGAAAGATGCGGGCTTTATGAAGAAGCCTTAGCAGAGCTGACGGAGATTTGGGCGGATACTTCCGAAGTTCCTTCGGTGGCAGGAATGACCGCACCGGAAGGCGCGGAAATTTTTCTGCGCTGCGGCAGTCTAATTGGATTTTGGGGACACAACCGGCAAATCAAAGATTCGCAAATCAAAGCTAAAAATCTTTTAACCGAAGCGCACCGCCGATTTCTTCTGATCGGCGATTCAGAGAAAATCGCCGAATGCGAAAATTACCTGGCGCTTTCCTACTGGCGAACCGGCGAAATAAACGAAGCCGAAACGTTTATCGAAGAAGCGCTGTCGCACGATTTGCCGATTTCGAGCGAAACGCGCATTTATGCGCAATTAACGAAAAGTTTGATTCATCTTTCGCGCGGCAGAAACGAGGAAGTCGTCGAGCATCTGAAACGTCTCGAAACGGAATTTCGCGCGTACGGCGATGCGTTTTTGAACGGAAGTTTTTCTACAAATCTCGGAGTTGCGTTAAAAAATCTCGGCAAAACGGAAGAATCTCTGCGAATGTTTGAACTGGCGCGGTTTTATCATCAGAAATCGCGCCATAAAATTTATCTCGGAACGGTCGAAAACAATCTGGCGCAGCTTTATCGCGCGACCAAACAGTTCGCGCGCGCGCACCGGGCGATAGATAACGGCACAAAGATTTTTCGGCAGCTTAAAGACCGCACGCGCGAAGGGTTTTCGTTTGATACAAAAGCTTTGATTTACTGCGAAGAAGAAAAGTTTGTGCAGGCTTTAGAAACGGTCGAAAAAGCTGTTGAGATTTTGCGCAAAAGCGAGAATTTTCTTTATCGAGCCGAAACGCATTTGACGAAAGCCAAAATTTTGCTTCGTCTCAACGATTTTACGGCAGCGATTTTCGCGCTGTTTGAAGCGGTGAAAATCGCGCGCGAAAACATCAGCGAAGAAACGGCAAGAAAATTTGTCGGCGAATTTGAAAACGCGCTCACGGAAAAAAATAAAATCGCCGCTGAAAATTCCGTCGTGCCAAGCGAGCTGAACGCGGAAGAAATCGAGTTGATTGTGCCCGCCGTTATTGCGCAATATGGAGAAATTCAGGCGGTACGCATCAAAAACGCGCATCTCGAAAATATCGGTTTGAGTATCAATTCGCTCGCCATCGTCGCTAACGTCGAGGTCAAACGCGGCGATTTGACAGCGGTCTGCGAAAAAGACGGCGACGAGATTTCGTGCGGATTTTTTGACCGCGAATTCGGCATCGTCTGTCTCGAAATTCCCGGCAGCGAGCCGCTTTTGTATGACGAAGAAAAAATCGAGATTCTCGGCAAAATCGTCGGCGTCGGGCGTTTAGCGAATACAACCAACGGCAAAATCGCGATCGAACCGCTGAATTTATAGCTGAATCTAAAAAAATCCTGCCGCTCAATTAAAAAACGACTTCCGAATTTTGCGTTAATTCCGAAAAGCCGAAATATCCATTCCGAAACGTTCTTTGACGTAATCTTCCTGCGCGGCGTTGACGTTGCGCAAATTTGCCAATCGGCGTTCGGATTTTTTGATGTGCGTTTTCGTGCGCTCCGCCATTTGTTTCAAAAGATTTCTGCCTTCGAGCATTTCGGCTTCGACTTTTTCGCGCAGCACGAAAAGCTCGGAAAGCTCGGCGGTGAGACGTTCTTCGCGCAATTCTTTCAGCCGCGTTTTAATCTGCGAAATCTGCCGAATCGCGCGGACGAGTTCGTCGCCGATTGAATCGCCGCGCACCAAATCCGGCGAATCGCGAAAATCTTCGACGAGTTTGTTCAGCAAATTTTGATCGCCGGAAGAATACGCGTCGTTTAACTTTGTCATCAAATTGTGGCGCTTTTCTTTTTCTTCCTTGTCGAGCGCCAAATCCGGGTGAATAATTTTCGCCAGATTGTGATAAGCCTTTTTCGCTTCGGCATTCGGCTTCCATTTGAACGAACAATTTTCCGCCGATTCAGCGTTGGCGGCGGATTCTTCGGCGCGTTTGCGCAGTTCTTCGGCGCGTTTTTTAATTTCCTCGTCGTCCGGCACGAGTTTTACTTCTTCTTCGGCGATTTGCGCTTCGACTTCGTCGAGTTCCGCGTACAAACGCGCGACTTCCATCGTGTAACGCGCTTCAAATTGATCGAGTTCGGCGCGCAGTTCCGTCATCGTTTCTTCGCTCACGGCAAGTTTGTCTTTGAGGCGATCTAAAACTTTTCGCTTTTTGTTGAGTTCGATTTCTTCGGGCGCCAGCGTATTCATAATTTGCGATTAAACAATCAATCTAAAGATCACTTCAAGAATAAAGATTCATCGGACGCGTCAGAAGCGCAATCGGATCGTCAACATTCAGAGCTTCGCGCACGTAAAACGGTTCGCCGCCGGTCGTGCCGATCAGCGAGCCGAAATAACGCGTGCGATTTTCCAACTCACTAAGAAAACCTTCGCCGGTCAATCTGGTTTCCGGCTCGTCAGAATCGGGATTGTAAAACTGCGATTTGTGCGCCTTAATCGCGTCCATTTTTTGTTCGGCAAATTCGGAAACATCAACGATAAACGACGGCGCGAGCAGACGCGAAAAAATGTTGTGCGCGACCATCGGCACATTGATTCTTTCCTGCCCGAATTCTTCGTCGTAGCGGCGCATCGAAGCGAGCCGCGCCGCTTCGCGAACCAATTGCGCAATGTGATTATGATCCGGATGCGGATCGTCGTATTGATGCGTCAAAAGCACTTTCGGCTTCAAGCGGCGCAAAACGCGAACGAGTTTCGTGCGCGATTCTTCATCAACGAAAACGTGTCCGTCCGCCAAACCGAGATTTTCGCGCACGTCGAGTTTGAGAATGCGCGCCGCTTCGACCGCTTCTTCGTGGCGACCTTTCGCCGTTCCGCGCGTTCCCATTTCGCCGCCGGTTACGTCGAGCGCGCCGGTTTTGTAACCCAGAGATTTCATTTTCAAAAGCGTTCCGCCGACGGTTAATTCCATATCGTCGGGGTGCGCGAAAATTGCCAGAATGTCTATTTCACTCATACTGAATTAAATTTACCACAAAAAAACTCAGCGGCGAATCGGCTCGGCAAATCGAAAAGCGCGCGAATAACTCGAAATTACTCGTGCAATTCGCGCCGCTGACGGCTAAAATTCAGAAATGAAATTTACTATTTTGGGAGCGGGAACTTCGGTTCCGCACCGGCAGCGAAGCAGTTCGGGATTTTGGCTCGCAACGGAAAATCACTCGCTTTTGCTCGATTGTTCGGCGTCGGCGGTTCATCGAATGGCGCAGGAAAATCTCGATTGGGCGAATTTGGACGCGATCTGGATTTCGCATTTTCACCTCGATCACGTCGGCGGTCTTCCGGCGTTTTTATTCGGCACGAAATACGCGCCGGAAACGCAGACGCGAACGAAACCTCTAAAGATTTTCGGCGCAAAAGGTTTGCGAAAATTAATCGAAAATTTTGATAAAGCGAACGATTATAATCTTTTGCAGCAGCCTTTTCCGCTCGAAATCGTTGAAATCGAATTGCTTGAAAAATTTGCAATCGTGCCGGAAATCGAAGCTGTCGCGATGAATACGCCGCACACGGACGAAAGCTGCGCGCTTCATCTGCGCGAAACGGCAACCGGTAAAATCGTCGTTTATTCGGCGGACACTGGATTTACCGAAGATTTGGGCGTTTTCGCGCGAAACGCGGATTTGTTTTTGCTCGAATGTTCATTTGTGAAAGATAAACCGGTCGCCACGCATCTCGAACTCGCCGAAGCCGCGCATTTGATTCGATACGCGAAACCGAAACGCGCCGTGTTGATTCATCTTTATCCGGAATGGGACGAGGCAGATTTTCAAAAGGAAATAGCGAGATTTTCGCCGCCGTGCGAAGTTCTGGAAGGAAAAGACGGTTTGCGATTGGAGATTTAGAAAGTAGTTGTGAACGCGCAAATGATACGAAAATCAAAAGTAAGAGACAACAAGAAAACGGAACGCGGATTTTCGCGGAAAAGCGCAGATGAAGACGGATCAATCTTTCTACAAAATTAAAAAATTAAAAAATCCGTAAAAATCCGCACTTTTTCCGCGAAAATCCGCGTTCCATTCTTCGACTTTTGCATTTCCCGCAACTGATTTCTAACTTTTGACGTTGCGTTTCGCCATCGCCAACAGCTCGTCGGGCATCCATTTTGAAAGATTTTTTTCTTCGGCTTCGGCGATTGATTTGTGCCGGTTGCGCCATTCTTTTTCCGGCGAATCTTCACGACCGGATTGCTTCGGGTAATTTTCCACCTGCTCCAAACTGATGATGATGCCGTGTGCGATTTCCGCCCAATTTTCGGTTTGAATGCCGCGCAGAACAATCGGCAAACCGGCTGTCCAATCTTCTTCCGGCACGATATTATCGTATTCGGGAATCGTTAAACTCGCGGTCGAGGGAAACGGCGAACCGGAAAATTCGCTGACGATTTGCGATTCGACATTTTTGTAATCTCCGTTCGGATTCGACGCCCTGATTTCCAATGCGCGGCGGAAAATGTCCGCGACTGTTGCTTGATTATTCATTCTCTTTTACCAAAAATCTCCGTGTAAATTAACTTTTTTATAAGTTACACGCTTTATAAATCCAAAGCAAAATCGGCGCAAAACAATTTGAACGAATAAATTCTGCGGCTTGCGAATTTAACGGTTTGAGTTTGTTACAATTAATATTACTTAATCGAAATTTTTCAATATGTCCGCCGGAATTTATCTGCACATTCCTTTTTGCCGTTCGCGCTGCTCGTACTGCGATTTTGCGACCGATGTTTTTAAGTCGGAAGAAACGGTCGAGCGCTACGTGTCCGCGCTCGTTAAGGAAATAGAAAATTTCGCCGCCCGCAATTCGACGCGCGATATCGTCGTCGAAACGATTTATTTCGGCGGCGGAACGCCTTCGCTTTTATCGGCGCGGCAGCTGGAAAAAATTCTCACAGCGATTCGCAAAAGTTTTCCACAGGTGGAAAACCTAGAGACGACGATGGAAATGAATCCGGCAACCGTCACGCTCGCAACGCTGCAAGATTACAAATCGCTCGGTATTAACCGCGCCAGTTTCGGCGCGCAAACATTTGATGATACTGAACTTAAACGTCTCGGTCGGCAACACTCGGCGCAGGATGTGCGCGAAACGATTGAGCTTTTGCGCCAAGCTGATTTTCAAAATGTCTCCTTTGATTTAA
>SXVE01000440.1 GCA_005790265.1 Acidobacteriota bacterium
CTTTGGTCGATTTCAAATTCAAATGAATGAAATTGCGTTAAATCATCAGGTATAATCTCAATCTTCATTGAAATATGTCCGAGAGATTCGACTTTCATTTCAATGTTCAATTCTGGTTCCATACAATCTATAATTGCTTCGTCTGATAAGTTTATACTCATCTTTTCCAAATCTTCTAACCAACTTTCGATTTCAGAAAGATGCAGAATTGAGCCGCTAACCCAAACTTCTGCGCCATTTGCGCCGCAATGCGCCGTCACATTTAACCAATTTCCATCCCAGTAATCATCAAAATCAGCAAATTGTCTCCCATGAATCCAAATCTGTAAACCTGCAATTTTAATACTTGGCTTGCCGAAATTATCTCTGTAATATTTGAGTCTCATTACTTCAATTCTTTCAAAATCTCTTGCAATTTTTCCCGCGTCGGTTCAGTCACGGGAACGAGCGGCAAGCGCAAATTTTCTTCGAGTAAATTCATTTCCGCCATCACGAATTTGCACGGCGCGGGACTCGCTTCGACGAAGTTGGCTTCCATCAAATCTAAAATTTTGTAATGAATTTTTCGCGCCGAAGTCCACGCGCCGTCGAGCGCTTTTTCGACCATTTGCGCGGTTTCTTTCGGAATTTCATTTGAGCAAACCGAAATCAAACCGTCCGCGCCGACGGCGATTAACGGCAGCGTCGTCGCGTCGTCGCCGGAAAAAACCTTAAAATTTTTCGGGCGCGTTGCGATTATTTCCATAATTTGCGAAAAATTGCCGGACGCTTCTTTGATCGCGACGATATTTTCGTATTCGTCGGCGAGCTTGACGGTCGTTTCCGCCGTGATGTTCGACGCGGTTCTGCCCGGCACGTTGTAGAGCATAATCGGAAATTTCTGTACCGATTTGGCGATTTCGCCGAAGTGCGCGAGCATTCCCGCCTGCGTTGGTTTGTTATAGTAAGGCGCGACGACGAGCGCCGCGTCCGCGCCGAGTTCGCGCGCTTTTCTGGTGTATTCAATCGCCGCCGCCGTGTTATTGCTGCCCGTTCCGGCAATCACTTTCGCGCCCAATTTGTGCGCGACTTCGATTGTCATTTTAATGACGTGCTGATCTTCTTCCGGCGTCATCGTCGCGCTTTCGCCGGTCGTGCCGCACGGAATCAGAATCTTCACGCCGTTTTTGATTTGGCGTTCGACCAAAGATTTAAAACAGTCGTCGTCTATTGAGCCGTCTCTTCTAAACGGCGTGACCAAAGCGGTTCCGCAGCCGCGCATCCAATCGAGTTTCATCGTCATATTTCGAGTTTTAGCTTATAAAGATTGTGTTTGACCAATTTAGAAGTATATGTTCATAATTGTGCCGACTCAAAGACGCTACAACAAAAACTTATGCGAGCGATAATTTTTTCAATATTTTTTTCTTTGTTTTTGATTTTTTTCGCAGCTTGCGTTCAAGAGAAAAATCGGCGCAAAGAAATTCCCGCTCACTTGCTCGGCAAATTTCCCGCGCAAAGTTTCGCTTTTCCAGTCGGCGAGAAAGAATACGTCACCGAAAGAAACGATTGGCGCGACAAATGGTATAACGCGCAGGATTTCGGCGAAAATCGTCATTTAGGCGAAGACTGGAACAAAACGAGCGGCGGCAATACCGATTGCGGTGAACCGGTTTTCGCCGTCTCAGACGGACGAATCGTTTTTGCGAAAGATGCGGGAACCGGCTGGGGAAACGTCATTATTATCGAACACATCGCCGCCGACGGAACAAAAATTCAAAGTCTTTACGGACATCTTGAAACGATTATCAGAAACGGCGGCGCGGTCAGAAAGCGCGAGTCAATCGGCACAATCGGCGGCGCGAACGGGCGTTATCCGTGTCATCTGCACTTTGAAATTCGCTGGGCGGAATGCCCGTTTTGGAATCAAACCGGAAACGGTTACGCCGACGAAAAACACGGCTGGATTGATCCGTCGGAATTTATTGATAAACACCGCTGAATCAAGATATTTTTAGCGCGGAAACATTGGAAGGCATTATTTTATCGCGCAGCTTTAAGATCGGATATTCAATCAGTTTCGCCGTGCCGATGCCTAAAATTAATGTCGCCGACCAATAAATAAATGCGTAAACAAACCAGTTAGCGGCGGCAAGATCGGTGTATTTCGTCAGCCAAACGTGCGCCGGCAAATTCCAAAGGTAAATCGAATACGAATATTTGCCGATTTCCGCCGCAACGCGCAGAAATTTATTCGCGCCGAAATCGCTTTTGAGCAGCGCGAGCAGCAGACAGCCGCCGCCGAAATAAAGCACGGTCAAACCGATGGTTTCAAGCCAGAAACTTTTTTCCAAATCAAAAAAGAATGCCGGAATGAAACAGCAAGCGCCGAACAGACCGACGGAAAATTTGTTTTCGCGCAGAAATTTATTGTTCGCTAAATCGCGAAAATTCCAGAGGTATGCAAGAAACACGCCGAAAAACAGCGAATCAATGCGCAGATGAGTTTGTTCGATATTGATTTCGTAGCTGAATCCGAAATAAAAATCGGTAATGATGCGCAGCGCGAGACACGCGATGGCTAACGCCGCAAAAACCGCCGGAATCAGTTTGAACGCGTTCTCGCCGGATTTTCTGCCGATTAATAAAAAAATCAGAAACAAAAAACTGAGAAAAATATAGAAATGTTCTTCGACGGCGAGCGACCAGGTGTGCGCCCAAATTCCCGGATGATAATTTTGCACGAACAAAAATTCGCTCAAAAATCCGCCGCGATAAACTTCTTCGCCGCTCGAAACGGCAACGGCGAGCGTTGCCAGAATCAAAAACCAGAACGCCGGGTAAATTTTGAAAGCGCGCCGCACGAGAAATTTTTTAATATCAATCGAGCCGCGCTTTTTGTATTCGTTAAACAGCAAACCCGCGATCAAAAAACCGCTCAGAACAAAAAACAAATCAACGCCCGTCCAGCCGCCGCGAAACCAAACGCGCGTGATTTGATGAACGTAAAAATTCGTTTCCGGCGGGCAAACGGCGGCGTGATTGCCGATGACGAGCAAAATGGCGACGGCGCGCAGAAAGTCTAACTGTAAAAGTCTGTTCGGTGTTTTCGGGTTCATTCGCTGGCGGATTGATCGGCGTTTTCCGGTTCGAGCACGTCGCCGATAACCTCAGTAAATTCCCAAAACCCTCGTTTTCCCAAAATCCATTCGGCGGCGAGAATCGCGCCCGACGCGAAACCTTCGCGCGAACGCGCCGTGTGAACGAGCTCAATCGTGTCCGCCGCCGCGTCAAAACCGATTGTATGCGTTCCCGGAATATTTCCGGCGCGCGTCGCCGCGATTGAAAAATCCTGCGCGATATTTTTCGCCACTATTTCCTTTAATTTCAGAGCCGTTCCGCTCGGCGCGTCTTTTTTGCGCGAATGATGCCGTTCTTCGATAAAAGTCTCGTATTCATCGAATTTAGCGAACAACTCGGACGCGAAATCGGCGATGCGGTAAAACAAATTCACGCCGATTGAAAAATTCGCGCCGAACACCAACGCGCCGTTTTTCGCCTCAACGAGATTTTTTATTTCATCTCGCTGCCGGTTCCAGCCGGTCGTTCCTTCAACCAGCGGAATTTTCGCGAGCAAACACGCTTCGACATTTCTCTTCACCGCGTCCGCAATCGAAAAATCAATCGCCGCGTCAATCGGTTTTAATTTTTCGGCTAACTCTTCAGCCGATTTTTCGGCGTCCGTTTCGTCAACAATAACGACGATTTCGTGCGATTTATTTTCGGCTAAAGTGCGAATAATTTTTCCCATCGCGCCGTAGCCGATTAAAGCTATCTTCATACTTTTTTGCTTGAAATTTATTCTGCTTCAAAATTTTCGGCAATAATTACTGATTCTCCTAAAATTAATAAACATACCGGAACTTGATTGTCTGTGATAATTTCGCCGTTCCAATAACTACGGTGATAAGGTTTGCTAAGATTGGCGGCGACATTAAAACTTTCCAGCGTGCTTTTATAGGCAATTGCTAAAGGTTC
>SXVE01000441.1 GCA_005790265.1 Acidobacteriota bacterium
GAGACCGAAGCTCGCGCGGCTGCTCAAATTGTCGGTAAACCGATAGAGCACGGAGACGCGCGGCAGCGGAAAAACGCCGTAATCTTTGACGGCATCAAGACGAAAACCGGCTTCGAGCGATAGTTTTTTGGTAATGTCGAAACTATCCTGAACGTAACCGCCGAACGTCGTTCGCGTTTCGTCGCGATTCGGGAAATTCGCGCCGGTTTGCCGTTCGCGAAACTGATCGTAAACGGCGTTCAAACCGAAAACGAGCGCGTGATTTTTCACCGGGCGAAAATACGAAACGTCCGTGTAAGCGTTAAATTGCCGACCTGTAAAACGATAATCGGGAATTTCAATGCGGCGATTAAAAAACGCGAGGCTTTGTTTGGCGATGATTTTTCCGCCATCCTCAAAATCGCGGTCGTACTGCAAAGTCGTGATATTGCGCAGGGAATTGTTGTTTTCGTAATAACGATGAAAATCGTCGGCGCGGTTTTTAATGACGAAAACGTCGCCGCCTTCGCGATTTTGGTAAGTTGTCGAATTGCCGATCATCAGCCGCGTTTTTTCATCTGGATAAAAGAAAACGCGCGGATTGACGTTGAACGATTTGGTCAGCGGCAATTCGGTAAAATCATCGTCGTCAACGTCGTATTCTTTTTGATAATTCGCCGAACCGAGAAACGTGTAGCCGACGCGCGCGAATTTCCGCGTCGTAAAAAGCGAAAAATCCGTGCCGAGCGCGGAAGTTTGGTTGAAAATCATCGAAGTCACGGGCTCATCGGTCGGCTCTTTACTGATAAAATTGACGACTCCGGCAATCGCGCCCGCGCCGTAAAACGTGCTGGACGCGCCTTTGATGATTTCGACTTGTTTCAAATCGAGCGGCGGAATATCTAAAACGCTCAAACTGCCGGAAAAACCGCCGAACGCCGGAAATCCATCTTTTAAAATCTGCGTGTATCTGCCGTCAAGTCCTTGAATGCGCACGGTTTGTGTAAACGATGTCGCAGAAGTTTGCTGAACTTTGATGCCGGTGCTTTCGTTCAAAATCATCGAAACATTTGCCGAACGCATACTGCTTTTTTCGTCAATTTCCTCTTCGTCAATTGCTTCGACGCGCGTCGGCGTGTCGTCAATTTCGCGTCCGGTTCTGGTAGTGGAAACGATGACTTCGGCTTCGTTCGGCTTCAGCAAAACGATTTGTTCCGCTTGATCGGCGAGCGGAAAAACCAGATTTAATTCCTGAATTTCGTAGCCTTCGGCGACGATTTCAATAATCTGTTCGCCGTCGGGAACGTTCGCTAATTCGACTTTACCGTTTTGATCGGCGACAGCAGAAATTTCCGTATTTCGGACGGAAACTTTTGCCTCGGCAACCGGCTGTTTTGTTTCGTCGTTTTGCACCGTCGCTCTGAATATATTCTGCGAGTAAGAAATCTGCGCCGCAAATAAAACGGCGAATAATAATAAAATGACTTTTTTCATTTGAATTCACTACCTTTTAAAATTTAATTTGACACGAACCGATACGCGCTGATTCGTTAAAAATCAGCGCCCGGAGAGAAAATTTTTCATCAATTTTTGGTTTAATGAAAAAAAATCCGATTAAGCTGTGAAATTAAATTTTGGCGGCTGCCAGATAGCGTTAAAGTGCGTGTGCGAATATGTTTTGCGATAAAGAATCTGCACCGCTGGCTCAATCGCGGCGGCGACAGATTTTTCACTGAAAGCGGAGACGTTGAATTCGTCCGCGACCGGAATTTGGCGGCACGAACAGATGCAAAACGGGGAACATTCGTGGTTTCCTGAGCTTGGTTTCTCGCTGTTTTTGCTGATTTGCGAATTTCCGAGCGATGAACGCGGAATTTCATCAACCGAAAATCCGTCCTGACAAGGCTGAACGGATAAAAGCAGTAAATAAAAACTGAAAATCAGACAGAAAACGCGCATCAGTTTCACTATTGTAAATCTTCGGATTGCGATTTGCCAACGCGACGGCGAACGATAAAATGCAGCGGAATAATTTCGGGTAAAGATCAATGTGATTTGTCGAAATCTGTAAAAGTCATCTATTCTCTAATTAATGAATCTGCCATTAGTCGCAATTATCGGTCGCCCGAACGTCGGGAAATCAACGCTTTTTAATCGTTTGACGGGAACGCGCAAATCTATCGTCGGCGACGAGCCGGGAATCACGCGCGATAGAATTTACGGCGAAGTCGAGTGGAAAACCAAGACTTTTGAACTCGTGGATACGGGCGGAATCGTGCCGGACGACGAAGCGATTATTCCGGCGAATATCTTCAAACAAGCCGGTTTCGCCATCGAAAAAGCGCAGGCGATCATTTGGGTCGTTGACGCGCGCGCCGGAATCACGCCGCTCGACGAGGAAATTTCCGTTTATCTGCGCAATATCGGCAAGCCGGTTTTCATCGCTGCCAACAAAGCCGAAACTCGCAAAGTCGAAGAAGAAGCCGCCGAATTCCATCTTTTCGGTTTTGAACTCGCGCCGATCTCCGCCGAACACGGCACGAGCGTCGGCGATTTGCTCGATCAGGTTTTCGACGTTTTGGAATTTGAGGAAGAAATCGAAGAAGAAAAATCCGACGACATTAAATTAGCAATTATCGGTCGCCCGAACGTCGGCAAATCTTCGTTATTAAATAAAATTCTCGGCGAAGAACGCGTTATCGTTTCGCCGATTGCCGGAACGACGCGCGACGCCGTTGACACGTATTTAACCGTTGAAGGGCAAAAATTTAC
>SXVE01000442.1 GCA_005790265.1 Acidobacteriota bacterium
CGCCTTGGCTTTGTCGGCTTCTTTCGGCTCTTTCGGCGCGTCCGTATTTGCTCCCGAACCGGAACCGGCGGCACCGCCCGAATTGAGCATTACCATCGTTCCCTTGATAAAAATTCCGCCCGAGTTGATATTGATAAAATTGCCGCCGACCTTGAGCGTCAAATTCGCGCCCGTCTCAATCGTCAGATTCGCGCCCGACTTCAGATGGATTTCATTGCCGGCATCAACCGCGAATTTCGCGCCCGTTTTAATGTCGGTGTCTGAGCCAATTTTTAATGACATCGAACCGCCGATCGCTTCGTTTGGATCGCCGCCGACTTTTAAATGCTTGTCTTTTTCAACTTTTTCGTGCTGGTTGTTTTTTATGATTAAATGGCGGTCGTTCGCGACATGTTCAAGAGAATCGTTTTTCACGCGCACGTCCATATTCCGCTCGCCGTGAATGAAAATCTGCTCTTTGCCTTTCGCGTCGTCGAAACGGATTTCATTGAAACCATCTCCGCCTTTGGTCGAATCGGTTTTAATTCCAGATTTCGTTTTTTCATCGGGCAAAGTGTATGGCGGCATCGTTTCAGGGTTATAAACGGTTCCTGTCACAATCGGCTGGTCCGGGTCGCCTTCGATAAAATCGACGATGACCTCCATCCCGATCCGCGGGATGAACATCGCGCCCCATTTTTTGCCAGCCCAGAGTTGCCCGACGCGCATCCAGCAGGAACTGCCGGCATCGAACTTTCCTTCGCGGTCCCAGTGAAACTGAACTTTGATGCGCCCGTATTTGTCGGTGAAAATCTCTTCTCCGGCAGGTCCGACGACGCGCGCGGTTTGGCTGCCGCGAATAAATGGTTTCGGCGTCACTCGCGGGGGGCGAAACGGCGCGTGATTCGCGCCATAAGCGATGCAGGTAAATTCATTTCCGTAAGCCTGCTCGATTTCCTCGTCCGTTTCAAGCGCCGGATTTTGAACCGCCGTGTGCGTAATATTAGTTAAAACATATCGCCCGTTGTTCGCCGCCGACGGGTGATTTTTCAGTTCAAAACGGCAACCCGCCGTCAGCACGACGCAGTCGCTCGAACCGCTCGCTTTTGATAACTGCGAGTCGACTTCTTCCATTCGCACCTGCGCCGTGCGCTGTTTGTCTTCAAAAATCTTTTGCAGTTTGGAGGCTTGCTCGCCGCCGCTCAAAGCGATGCCGTCAACTTTACGCGCATAGCCAGCCGGAAATTCATAAATTTCCAGATTCTTGTTGCCGTTCAGAAACCGGGACGGTTGTTCCGCATCGAGCCGATTGTTCGGAAGTTGAAAGTTGTAATCCCAGAGCGCGACTTTGCCCGTTCGCCAGTTGTTTTTCAACTGCCACGTGCGAATCGCATTGCCGACGCCCGATTCATCAACGAATTTAATCGGGTGATATTCGAGTCGCGCATTACCCGGACAATCCGTATGTGATTGCGGCGTGTCGGCGACGATCAATTTATGCGTGTTGTTTTGGTGTTCGAAGAAATAATAAATTCCTTCCTCTTCCATCAAGCGTGAGACAAAATCAAAATCCGATTCCTGATACTGCACGCAGTAGTTGCGCGGTTCATATTGACTCTGGAATTCATATGAAACATCGAAGCCTTCAAATATTTTTTTCAGAATTTCGGGAACGGATTTGTTTTGAAAAATCCGGCTCTGACGGTTCTGCGTCAACATCCAGACGTGCGGCACAACGGTCGCTTGATAATACGAAAATCTAGTGTCGCGGTTGCCCTGCGCAAATTCATTGACGATGCCGCAAAAATAACGCTGCTCGCCGTTGCGCTGCTCAATGCTGATGGTCACGGCTTTGCCCAGAATTTTATGGGAATCGATAAAAGTCGCGTTACGACCTTCTTCTAATTCTTCGTGAACAAGTTGAAGGTCAATCTGAAAAAGCCGGGAAATTCCTTCATCGGCTTTCATTTCTTTTAAGACGAGATAGTCTTCTCCGAGCGGCGTGGCTATTTTTAATTGTCTGTTTTCCTGAGTCAACATTCTTTTTGTCTCCATCTAATAACGCGTAAAAAATTACCAAGAAGAGTCAGAAACTAAAAAAAATGATGAAAAATTAAAAAGGCTGCTGCATTTGACCGTTAATTCGCAAATTGCAATTGGTTGCATGCGGCAGCGGTTGTCACTCTGTCGCACAGATATAACAACGATTTGCGAGATATTACATGCCCGGAAAAAATGTTCGGTGGCGGGATTTCAGAATTGTTGCCGTCCGCACAACGCCGCTTCAGCGTGGGGTTTAGTGAGTAGACTTTTGCTTCTGGTGTTGAGTTATTACATAGACGACCCGGTTTCAAATCGAGCCAAAAAATAAATTTGTGTAATTGGCTGAACTTAATGCAATGCTCAGCCGACAGGTTAAGCGATTATCGCCGATCCACTTGTGACCGAAGCAAACTATCTTGCCTTCGTTGCGCATCTGGAAATCGCTTTGCCCAATGGTAGATTATTCTTGATTCGTCCCATAGATCTCGCACAATTTCAATTTTGTATTGGTCAGCAGGGAGGAAAAGGCGTTCAACTACACCCGATCCCTTTGGAAAATCTTCGCACTACCCTCAAGGGAAACTGCGTGAATACACAATTTCGGGAATGGGTAATGAAAAGACTGCAATCTAAATGATTTCGTAGGGGTTGCAAATAACGAAAAAAGGCTCTGCTATCGAGCAGAGCCGGAGTCACAAAAACCACGTCGTTTTATGGAAATTATCAATTTGTTTATGTTTCCAGATAATAAGCATTTTTATTTGTCTCCAAAAGTTAACGGATTAAATTTTAATGTTTACTTAGAGATTTAATTCCCTTTGGTAAAAATCACAACTCAGGCAATGAGTCCGAGTCTCTGCTTCGAGAGACGGATTTCGTTTGCGCTCCCGACGATCAGGTTTTGTGCTATCCTTCAGACGAATTTCGTTTCTTTTGCGGAATTAGGCGCATTTAATTACG
>SXVE01000054.1 GCA_005790265.1 Acidobacteriota bacterium
AACATCTTTTTGATCAACGCGATTCACATGCCGAGCGGTTTGGCGATTGCGCTTCCGCTTTTGGTCGGAATTTTATTTTTGGCTTACAGCGAACGCGAAAAATACGCGCCGCTTTTCGCAGCGAAATAGTAAATTCGCCCGGTTGCCTGCGCGCCGCTTTGTATTGCAAAATAACTGCGGGTGAAAAAAATATGATGTTCAGTCCTGAAAAAGCGCGCCGTTTTATGTGGTTCAGTCTCGGAATCGTGATTTCGCTGAGCATTTTGTATTTTCTTCAAAAATTCTTTGGCGCTTCTTAACGATGGATATTTATTCAAAAGCAACATTTTTATCGGAATTTCAGCCGCGCAATCTGGCGAAACATCTGCAAAACAAAGATTGGCTTTTCGCCGAATATAACGAATCGAGCGAACAGCGCAAAGACGGAAAATATTACCGCGCGTTTGTTTTTCGCAATAAAGAACGCACCGTTTTCGGTTTGAAAGAATTTTACGAGGATCGTCAGACGGATTTTCGCCAGCTCGCCGCGCGTGTTGTATCGGACGAAAAATTGCGCTCGGAAATGATTTCCGACGATGAAGATTTGCGCAAGATTTGGAAAAGACATTAATTTGCGCAGCAGGTTGTTATTCTTTTTCGATGAGTTTGGCAAATTCGTCAAAGCGCTGTGTTTCAATGTAAAATTTAATTTATGACAACGGAAGAAACAGAAAAAACCGAAGAAATTGACCACACGACGGAAAATCTCGAATCGGTCGGTCAAATGATTATCGGCGGCATCGAACAAATCGGCGGCATTTTAACCGGCGATCCGTATGCGCACGCCGAAGGCGCGTTTAACGTTGAAGCCGGCGTGCTTCATCAGGAAAGCAATCGCGCGCTCGACGCTATCGAGGAAAACGAAACGGCGGAAACCGAGCCGCACGAAGAAATCAAACAAACGCCGCAATAACCTTTCAATTCTTCAAAATCAAAAACACATGACAAAAAAGATTTTTGTAGCCGGTTCCGGCGGAATCGGAGAAGCCGCCGCGCTGCTTTTGCGCGAATGGTCGGAGCTTGAGACGGAAATTTATCTCGGCGATGTCAGCTCGGAAAATTTACAAAAAGCGCGCGAAACCATCGCGCGCGGTTCGGCGAAAACCGCGAAAATCGAAACGATTTTGATGCCGCACGAGGGAAGCAGCGAAGCGATGAACGCGGCTTTTACGGCGTGCGATGTGCTGCTCGATTGTTCGCCGGGCGCGCAGGCTCCGCGAATGGCGCGTTTTGCCAAAGATTTCAAAATGCATTACGCGAATCTGACCGAATATGTCGCGGAAACCGATGAAATCATTGAACTTGCCGCCGGTGCGGAAACGGGATTCGTGCTGCAAACCGGGTTGGCTCCCGGATTTATCAACGTGCTGGCGATGTCGCTCTACCGCAAATTCGTCGAACAATTTGAAAACGAATCGGTCGAAAAAATCGGGATGAAAGTCGGCGCGCTTTCGGCGCACGCGCATCAGCCGCATTTTTACGGTTTTACGTGGTCGCCGATTGGCGTGGCAACCGAATACGTCAAGCCTTCGCGCGTTATTCGCGATTCCAAAATCACCGAAATGCCCGCCTTGTCCGACCGCGAAACGATTGTCATCGGCGGCAGAACTGACGAAGCGGATTTAACGAGCGGCGGCGCGGCTGATTTGCCGGAATTTTTCAGCGGAAAATCAAAACGGCTCGATTATAAAACGCTGCGGCATCCGGGACATTACGCGTGGGTTGACGGAGTTGTGCGGCAGTTTCCGAACGACGAAAATCTATCAAACGTATTATTGGAAAGATTTCTAGCGGAAATTCCGGCGGTTGAAGATGATTTTGTGCTCGTTCACGCTTCGGTCGAAGGTTTCGATGCGCGCAGCGTGCGGCGTTTAATCGAAAAAGCGTATTTCGTCGAACCGATTACAATTAACGGCAATCATCTGCGCGCGATTCAAACGACGACCGCCGCGCCTTTGTGCGAAGCCGCGACGATGCTTTTGACCGGTAAATACAAAGGCGTCGTGTTGCAAAGTCAGCTTGAACCGACCGAATTTTTGAGCGGTAACTTTATCAGCCGGATTTACCAAACTCGATAAACCGAACGGGCACCAGATAAAAATGCCGAAAATCGTCTGTCTTTCCGATACGCACAACTGTCACGATGAAATCAGCGTTCCGGACGGCGACATTCTAATTCACGCCGGAGACGCCACGTTAAACGGAACGGAAATCGAAACGGAAAATTTCCTCGCCTGGTTTTCCGCCTTGCCGCACAAATATAAAATATTCGTTGCCGGAAATCACGACTGGCTTTACGAAAAGAAAAACCGACGCGCCCGATTGCTAACCGCCGCTTACAAAATCGAGTATTTGCAGGATTCGGCGATTGAAATTGACGGACTGAAAATCTACGGCAGTCCGTGGCAGCCGCGATTTTACGATTGGGCGTTCAACCTCAATCGCGGCGCGGAAATCGGCGAAAAATGGAAGTTGATTCCGCCGGATACCGACGTTTTAATCACGCACGGTCCGCCGCACGGAATTCTGGACGAAACGCCGCGCGGCGATTTGGCGGGCTGTGAAGAATTGATAAAACGCGTCGCCGAAATTCGCCCGCGTCTGCACGTTTTCGGGCACATTCATCAAGGCTATGGTTCGCTCGAAAAATTTGGCGTTCGATTCGTCAATGCGTCGGTGTGCGACGAATCATACGTGCCGTCGCAAAAACCGATAATCGTTAATTTATAATCCAACCTTCGTGGCTGCGCCGATTTTTCAATCCAGTTGTCTCAGTGTTAAACTAAGCTTTTTTAGTTTATGTCGCAGTTGCCATCAGCCGTCACAGAAGATTCGATTGTTTCCGCACCGCAAGTCGCCATCGAGCCGACCGCCGAAGAAATTTCCGTCTTAAATTCAACCGAAAAAATCGGATTTCATTTGACGCGCCGAATGAATCAAGGCGCGTGGAAACGATTCTGGACGTTTTGCCAGCGCCACGTCGGTTCGCTCTGGATCAAAATCTGCACTTCTAATTTGATGAATGTGTTCGGCTTGGAAAATCTGGAAAAAGCCTCAACCGAAAAACCGCTCGTGCTCGTCGCCAATCACCGCTCGTTTTTTGATATGTACACGGTTTCGAGCGTGATTTTCCGGCAGACGAAGCGACCGATGCGGTTGTTTTTCCCCGTTCGCGCCAAGTTTTTTTACACGAGTCCGGTTGGCTGGCTGGTCAATTTGGTAATGGGTTGGTGGGCGATGTATCCACCGTTTTTTCGCGAGGAAAAAGAAGCGGCAAAACGCGAATTCGACAAATTTTCACTGCGCGAACTCATTCGCCTCGCGTCAACCGGACGCGGAAATATTATCGGTTTTCATCCGGAAGGCAAAAGAAATCTAAGCGAAGACGCGTATAATTTTTTGCCCGCGCAGCCGGGCATCGGAAAAGTCATCTACGCGGCGCATCCGCAAGTCGTGCCGGTTTTTATCGCCGGTCTCGGCAACGATTTGAAAAAACAGGTTTTGGGAAACTGGACGGGCGGCGAAAAAGTTCGTATCTGGTTCGGCGAGCCGATTGATTTAACCGAATTTTACGCAAAATCCGACCGATTGCGCACGCACAAGGAAATCGCGGATTTTTTAATGGTGAAAATCAGCGAACTCGGCGAACAAGACCGACAAAAATTTGCAAACGAAGCGAATGCCTTTGAATCGGGCGGTTAAAAAACTAAACTGGAAATTGTTGCGAAACATCAAACAAGCGAACAAAAGGGAAGTGAGAAATTGAAAGAACAAACCAAACCGCTGCTTGAAATGACCGCGCGCCGCCGCATTGCCGTGACGGTCGGCGTGATGACCGGAATGTTTATCGCTGCGCTCGAAGCGACGGTCGTCGGCACGGCGATGCCGACCGTGATCGCCTCGCTCGGCGGCTTGAGCCATTACAGCTGGGTTTTTTCCGCTTACCTCGTTACGTCAACCGTGACGGTTCCGGTGTGGGGAAAATTGTCGGATTTATATGGTCGGCGGCTTTTATACCAAGTCGGCATCGGCGTCTTTTTACTCGGAACTCTCCTTTCCGGTTTGTCCGGTTCGATGACGCAGCTAATCGTTTTTCGGGCAATTCAGGGACTCGGAGCCGGAGCATTGATTCCGCTCGGAATGACCATTATCGGCGATATTTTTACGCTCGAAGAACGCGCGAAAATGCAGGCTTATTTCAGCGGCGTCTGGGGACTTTCGAGCGTCATCGGTCCGATTGTCGGCGGTTTTATCACCGATCAAATTTCGTGGCGCTGGGTGTTTTTCGTCAATCTGCCAATCGGCGTGATCGCCGCGATGATCATCGGATTTGCTTTGAAAGAGCCGAAACAGCACGAAAAACCGACAATTGACTACGCCGGAGCGGCGCTTTTGATGCTCGCGATCAGTTTGTTGATGCTCGCAATGGTCGAAGGCGGCGCATCGCTCGCCACGCTGTTTTCGCCGCTCAATATCGGATTGTTCAGCGCTTCAGTCATTCTGCTTTTCGCGTTTTTCTGGGTCGAAAAACGCGCGAAAGATCCGATTATTCCGTTTGAGCTTTTTCGCAATCGAACCGTCGCCGTTTCAATCGCTGCCGGATTTCTGGCGGGCGTCGCGATGTTCGGCGCGATTTCGTTCATTCCGCTGTTCGCGCAGGGCGCGCTCGGCTCGTCAGCAACCGAAGCCGGATCGCTTTTGACGCCGCTGATGCTCAGTTGGGTGACGATGTCCGTGGTCGGCGGGCGGCTTTTGCTCAAAGTCGGTTATCGCTCGATCACGATTGTCGGATTTGTTCTTCTGACCGTCGGTTTCATCTTTTTATCGTTATTCGAGCGCGACACGGCGCGAATCTGGCTTTATTTCGATTTAGTTTTGATCGGCGCAGGACTCGGATTAACGATGCTGACGCTGCTCATCGCCGTTCAGCAAGCCGTTGAGCGCACCAAACTCGGCGTCGTCACTTCGCTGAATCAATTTTCCAGAGCCATCGGCGGCGCGCTCGGCGTGGCGGTAATGGGTGCGGTTCTAACCGCCGGTTTAGCCGCGCAGTTAAACGCGGTCGCACATAACGGAAGCGGTGATTTGTCAGTCGAACAGGCGGCGGAATTGTCCGCAAATCCGAACGCGCTGATTGATCCGCAGGCGCGCAGCGGTTTATCGGCGGAAACATTTGAGATTTTGCAGGAAGCGATGGCGACTTCAATTCACCGCGTTTTCTGGGTCGGCGCGCTTTTGTCAGCGATGGCTTTGCTCGTTGCCTTTCTGCTGCCGAAACAGCACATTTCGGAAATTCACCGCACCGACGGGCAAGTCGGCGAAAAAACTCTAATGGCGCAGCAAACGACGATCAACGCGAGAAATCAACCGACGGTTGAGTAAAGTAAAATAGCCACAAAAGGCACAGAAAACGCAAAAAAAATGAGAAAAAAGAGTTCGGAAGAATAGGACGCGGATGAACACGGATCGGGCGAATTTTCACAGATTTATTTTTATAAAATTTCTTATCCGTGCCGATTCGTGCTTTTTTCGCGCAAATCCGTGTGCTATTTCTTAGTTTTTGCGTTTTATGCGC
>SXVE01000443.1 GCA_005790265.1 Acidobacteriota bacterium
GACGCCGCGCGCATATTCGGCTTTGCGTTTGATCAGTTCGACCGTGTTCCAATGCTGTTCCAAAATCGGTTTCAATTTCGATTGAATTTCTGCGCTTTCGACAACTTGATCGAGAGATTTTTCAGTTAAATCACGAATAATCTTTTCGCAAAAACTCGAATCTTTTTCGCCTTCGATCACCTGCATTAATTTGAGCGCCGACGAACGCAGCTCGACGCACTGCGCCGGAGATTCGTATAAAGCGCCGTCAATAATGCGCGCCCATTCGATTAATTCGTCGAGCGATTCGTCAGCGTAATCGAATTTTTCTTTGGCGATGCGGGCGATAAATTCCGCGCACGATTTGCTCGTCGTGTCGAGAAACTTTTTGCCGCTCGTATCAGCGAGAAAATGTCGTTCGTCGGCTTCCGACAAAAACGCCGATTGATGATGATCGAACCACCAAGTCAAACGCTCGTCGGGCGAATATTTGAAGTCAACAATCGCGTTTTCATCGCCGTCAAATTGCTCGGAATCAAAAGCGTTACCGGCGCGGTGCATCGTCGGTGTATAAGCGATTTCCGCCGCCGGATTGATTTTCGTCTTATAAAATTTTGTAAAAATTGCGGCTGAAGAAACGCCGTCGAAACAGTTTCCGTGATAAAGTATGCGAAGTTTCATAGAGTAAATTTGCTTTTAACGCAAAACATTTTAGAGTAGTGGGCGAATGCATTTTCGTCAAGCACAATTATGAATATCCGAACAGCTCAAAAAAAAGATATTGATTTTTTGGTGGATTTTAATCAGGCGATGGCGCTTGAAACCGAAGGAAAACTACTCGACGGCGAAACTCTGCGCAGCGGCGTCGAAGCGGTTTTTGCAGACTCGAAAAAAGGTTTCTACGTTGTTGCCGAAATGGGCGAAGCGATTATCGGCGGTTTGATGATCACGTATGAATGGAGCGACTGGCGCAACAGTTGGTTTTGGTGGATTCAAAGCGTCTACATTCTGCCCGAACATCGCGGAAAAGGAATTTACCGGATGTTATACGATTACGTTAAGCAAAAAGCCGACGCCGAAAAGAACATCTGCGGCTTTCGGCTTTATGTTGAAAAAGAAAATGAAAACGCGCAGAAAGTTTACGAAAAATTGGGAATGGAGGCGTCGCATTATTTAATGTACGAAGCAAGCACAAAAAGATAACGGCGAGACTCTACCAAGGTAAAATCTCACCGTTATTAATAATTTGAAAAGCAGAATTTGAAAGTGAAAATGTGGATATGAGTTTTAGCAGATATCAAATGTTCACCCTATAGAAATATGAAATGCACTTTCAAGTTTTGCTTTTCAAAAATCAATTCTTCAGCCCGCTTAAGTATCCGCTTTGTAAACTGACGGATAATAAAAATCGCCAAAAGTTTTCAGTGTTTCAGGATCAAATTGTTTTTGCGCCCCGCAATGTAAGCACGTTCGGTAACCCAATCTTCCCCGTGAAAAAGGTCGGCTTAAATCTTGGTGTCCGCAACCAAAGATCTTTGCGATAAATCCGACCTTTTTACCATTTTTTGAATGGTCAACGACCGTTGTTTCCTCCCCATTAAACTTGAAACGGTTACGAAATGAAGCAGTTGCCATACCTTCCCTTGTTCGTTTTTACCTTCCCCTTGTTCGTTCCTGCAGTTAACTTATAATTTTAGTTTGTCCCTGCCGCTTGCCCGTTTGATAAACCCCTTGTTCGCCTTTTCAAGACACTGACACTTTAGCAACCGACGTGCCAAACTGAGAAACATAGAAGTTGTATGACAAACCGTTCCGGCAACCTGATAATTCAGTAAAACCACCTCTAATAGGAGTTTGTCTGTATTACGTACATTGTTGAAAATGTTGTTTGCACGGTGTCTGTTTTTGATTCATTGTGCATCGTTTTCGATTATGCTTTAATCGTTTTTATGACGAAAATAAGCGAATCGGAGTTTGGCAGGATTTGCGCTGGACTCAGCGATGATCGCATCTCGATTTACAAACATAACCCAATCGGTACTGAAGAAGAAACGCTCCATTGGATGCTGCTCAGTTGTTTGATTAGTTATCTCAGCGTGCCGGAAAACGAAATGCCGTGTTTTACCGGCGTTCCCGATGTCGAAACTTACCGACAAGCGATTTTATTTATTTTGCACAATAGAAAAGAAGGCGGCTTTGATGCGCGAGTATATTTGGATAAGCTAAGCAGAAATGATTATTGAAACTTTTATTTTATCGCCGTTTCAACAAAACACACGCATCGTCGCTTGTGCCGAAACCAAAATCGCAATCTGCATTGATCCCGGTGAACGGTCTGCCGAGATGTTCGATTTTATTGCCGACAACAATTTGCATTTGCAGGCGATAGCTTTGACGCACGCTCATCTCGATCACATCGGCGGCGTTACTGCCGTTTATCAAATTTTTCCGGATGCCGATATTATTTTGCACTCGGACGATGAAGACTTGTATTACGACTTACCGCAGCAACCGCTTTTTATGGGATTGTCGCCGCATCAGCTAAAGCCGCTTGGTCTTGATTACGAAACGCCGCCGCCGATTACCCGAAAATGGACGGACGGCGAGGTTTACAAAGTGGGTAATCTTTCATTCAAAATTTTGCATTGTCCCGGTCATACGCCCGGACATATTATATTAGCGGAAGAAACGAAAAGAAAAATGTTTGTCGGCGACTGCCTTTTTGACAATTCTATCGGCAGAACCGATTTGCCCGGCGGAAATTACGATCAGTTAATTAATTCGATCCGCACCCGAATTCTTCCGCTCGGCGATGATTTTACCGTTTATACCGGACACGGCGGCGACACAAACATCGGACGCGAACGGTTATCGAATCCGTTTTTACTCGGTATGTAAAATTCGCGCTGAATGAATCGTATTTAAGATTTTAAAGAAAGAGGCGCTGGATTTTATAAAATCCAGCGCTTCTTTCTTTAAAGTCTTTTATATTTTTAGATAATTTAGTTCGACATCAAAACGCTGTTAACAACATGAATGACGCCGTTTGACTGTCTGACATCAGCAATCGTAACAGTTGATTTTCCGCCTTTTTCATCGGTCAAAACCAGCGAATTTCCTTCCATCATCGCGGTCAGCGTGCTGCCTTCAACGGTGGTGAGCGTCGCTTTTCCGTTTCCTTTTTTGATGGCTTTCGCAATCGCTTTGGAATCCATTTTACCGGCAACAACGTGATATTTCAGAACGTTCTGCAACATCGTTTTATTTTCCGGTTTGAGCAGCGTGTCAACGGTTCCTGCCGGCAGTGCTTCAAATGCCGAGTTGGTCGGAGCGAAAACCGTGAAAGGTCCTTTGCTTTTCAGCGTATCAACCAAACCGGCGGCTTTGACGGCAGCAACGAGCGTGGTGTGATCTTTTGAATTAACGGCATTGTCAACAATGTCTTTGGTTTTGTACATCGCCGCGCCGCCGACCATCGGATTGCCGTCCGACATTTGCGCCGATGCGTTGCCGGCGACAAATAACATTCCGAACATTAAAAATAATACGTAAATTGTGTTTTTCATTTTCTTCCCTCTGTTTGTTTAGATTTGAGATTGATTTTCAATCTCTTGACTATATTTTCGCCGGGAACAGCAGACCGGATTCAGTAAAATTTAAATTTAATTGAAAAATCCGCTCAAAACGCTCAAAAAGCGCTCATCGGTTGATAAGCGCTTTTCAATTAATACTAACTTTTAAGTTTTTAGGCGACCGTAATTTCTTCCGAAAGATATACATCCTGAATCGCGTTGAGCAGTTCGACGCCTTCTTTGGTCGGGCGCTGAAACGCTTTGCCGTCGATAGTGCAATTCTTGCGAAAATGTGTTATACTCGGGCCTATCGAAACTTCCACCCCTCGTTCTTCATCAATTCCAGCAGCGTTAGGCATTTGATGCCGTAGGCGTCGCATACGTCCGGGA
>SXVE01000444.1 GCA_005790265.1 Acidobacteriota bacterium
GAAGCGAAAATCATCGCTGTCTCAAACCAGAAAGGCGGCGCCGGAAAAAGCACTGTGACGACCAATCTCGCCGTCGAACTGGCGCAGCGCGGCTTTGAAGTTTTGGTCATTGATTCGGACGGCGAACAGCAGTCAACGATGGTTTGGAGCGCGCGCCGCGAGCAAATGAACGAAAACGGGGAACTGCCGTTCGTGCAGGTAACGCATTTGCCGGCGAAAAATTTGCGCAACGTCCATCGTTTGCGCGACAAATACGAATACATTTTGATTGACGGCGGCGCGCGCATCACGGACGAAGCGCACGCGGCGGTCGCCGTTGCCGATTATCTGATCGTGCCGGTTAAAACGAGCGAACTGGATGTCGAATCAACCGTTCAATTTTTGAAAATCGTCTCGCTCGGAATGAAAAGAAACGACGCGCTCAAAGTTTCGATTTTGATTAACGGCATCAACGAAAAATCGGTGCTCGGGCAGACGGTTTTGGAGCAGCTCGAACAATGGGAAGACTTCAAATTGCTGAAAACGAGATTGGGACAATATCAGGCTTTTCAGGACGCGGTTTCGAGTGGAATGGGCGTCGTCGAACTCGGCACGCGAACCGCCGCCAAACCGAGCGAACAAGTGCGCGCGCTGTGCACGGAAATTATGGAGATGATGAAAAAATGAAAAAAGACATCAGGCGACAAACTTTTTCAAAGCCGGTCAAGCCGAGCGATGAAGAAATCAAAATGCTGACCGAAGACGAAAATGTCGAAAATGTCGAAAATGTCGAAGCGCCGAAAGCGTCGGCTGAAACAGAATCGGTAACGGCTCCGAAAATCAACGAAAATTCGCCAACGACAACAAACGGCGGAGAAAAAAAATTTGAGAGCGGCGAGAAGGGAACTGATTCGAGCTTCAGTTCGACAAATCCTTTTTTACTTTCGCGCGGGCAGATTTCCGACATCCGAATCGAAAAAACCGGTTATCGGCTGCGTTCGGATTTTATGGATTTGCTGAAACTCGTTAAAAGGATGAAAAAAGGACACACGCTCGAAGCCGTGCTTGATGATGCGCTGAGTTTTTATTTTGAAAACTCCGACGACGGTCGCAAAGCCGTTAAACAGCGGCAAATGCTCGATTTAGATGACGCGTAAAATCGCCGATTCTCAACGTTCGGCTTTATCTGAAGAATCAGGAGCAACATTATTCTTGAGCGCATCGCGAATGGATTTCGAGTGTTTGTCTTTTTTGACCGCCAATCTTTGCACGTAAATCTGCGTCGTTTTGATGTTGCTGTGTCCGAGAGCTTCCTGCGTTTCCGCCATTGATTCGGAATATTCCGAGACGATTTTGGCAAATGTGTGGCGCAAACGGTGAATGTGAAAACGGGGAATTCCGGCTTCGACGGCGTAGATTTCCATTCGGCGCGCAAAACCATGCGACGTTAAACCTTTGTTTCCACCGGATTTCGCGCCTTTGTCGTGCCGCAGCCAGAGCGGTTCGTCCGCGCCGAAAATGTCTTCGCGATCAGTAATTTTGAGGTAATCGAACAAAGCGTTTTTCGTCGTGTCGTCGTCGAGTTCAAAGTTGAGAAAAAATCCGCCTTTGACTTTCGCTTTGATGAAAAATCTGCCGTTTTTTATTTCAATGCTGTCGCCGCGCAAATTGATAATTTCGGCGCGCCGCCGTCCGGTCGCGACGTAAAACTGCAAAATCGCGTAATCTCGCAAATGAACCGGTCGCCGGTCAATCGCGTGATTTGAAACCACATCGAGCAGTCTGCCCAATTCTTCGCGCGACAGAGCCTTGACCGATTCCGATTGAAACGGCTTCGCGGCTTTCGGCAAAGAAACGCGCGCCGGATTGATCGGAATCAATTTCATCATTCCGACTTCCTTGCGCAAATAATCGAAAAACTGCGCGAGCGCCGAAATGCGGTTGTAAATCGTGCCGTCCGCCAATTTTTCGGTTTTCAAATTCCAGCGCCATTCTTCGACATCCGACGGCAAAACCGCTTCAGCCGATTTTCCGCAAAAATCAAAAAAATCGAAAACGGCTTTGCTTTTGTCGTTGCGAATATCGTTACTGCGTTTGAGCGAAGAATTGACGGAACGCGTCAGCCAGCTTTCGACAACCGCGTTAACGTCGAGCGAAACGGAAAAACCGTCTGAATTTGAAATTTGGAGTTGTTCGCCTGGGTTTGCCACGAATGAATCTTAAACGGATTTTCGCCTGAAGGCAAGATTACACATTTGGCGACACTGTGTAATCTAATTATAGACAAAAAACTTTCGGTCATCGCCTGAGAGTTTTTTGTTCAATTGTTCAAGCCGCAAAATAAAAATACGGCTTGCCGACCGGAAAATATCGTGCGATTTAAATACGCCGAGCGATAACCGTCAGAATCGGATGCGCCAGACAGTATTGTCGCTATTTCAACAACACGAAAATCATTACAGTAATTTGTCCGGCGTCAATGGTAAATTTCTGATGCGCTTGCCGGTCGCGTTGAAGACCGCGTTTGCCACTGCCGCCGCGACGCCTGTAATTCCGATTTCGCCGACGCCGCGCGCGCCGATTGGGGAAACGTGAAAATCGGGTTTGCCGATGAAATGCACGTCAATCGGCGGCACGTCGAGGTTGACCGGAACATGATAATCGGCGAGGCTGCGGTGAATCGGGTTGGCGAAGCGTTTGTCGTAAGCGGTTTCTTCGGCGAGCGCCTGTCCGAGACCGTAAATCACGCCGCCGATGACTTGCGAGCGGCAGGTTTTTTCGTTCAAGATTTGTCCGATGTCCATCACGCTCGTAAACCGCGACACGCGAATCACGCCCGTGTCTTCGTCCACCAGGACTTCGGCGAACTGCGCGCCGAACGAGTGGAACGAGTATTTTTTCGCGTCCGAATCTTCTTCCGAACTGAAACGGTCGGGCTGGCACGGCGGCGGCATCGGACCGCTCAAACCGCCGCCGTTTTGCGGAAATCCGCTGGCGCAAATTTCGAGCATTTCCTTGTTGCTGCGGCGCAGAATGTCCGTGTAGGAATCGGTTTTTGAACGGTCACTTTTGACGAAAAAAGCGGCATCGGCGTAATCAATCTGCGCGGCGGTCACGCCGTTTAGTTTCGATTTGCCGTCGGCGAGTGCCAATTTCATCAAATCTTCGCGCAGCAATTCGCCCGCCGCTAAAACCGCCGCCGTGATTGACGCGGCGGTCGTCGAACCGCCGGAAACGGGCGCGGGCGGCAAAGACGAATCGCCGATTTCGACTGAAATTCGTTCGACCGGAACGCCCAAAGCATCGGCGGCGGTTTGCGCCATAATCGTATAAGTTCCCGTGCCGATGTCCTGCGTCGCCGAAAAGATTTTCACCGAACCGTCGCGCATCATCTGCATTTTGACCGTCGCCGTCGAGCGAAATGCCGGATACGTCGCCGTCGCCATTCCGTGACCGACGAGAAATCTGCCGCGCCGGTTCGTTCGCGGCTCGGTTTTGCGATTTGCCCAACCGAATTTTTCCGCGCCGATGCGGTAACAGTCGAGCAGATTTTCCATCGAAAACGGCAGTTTCTCGACCGTATTAATTGCCGTGTGATTAATTTTCCGCAATTCGAGCGGATCCATTTTCAATTCAAAAGCGAGTTCGTCCATCGCCGATTCGAGCGCGAACGTGCCGGGCGTTTCGCCGGGCGCGCGCATAAAAGTCGGCGCGCCGATGTTCAGATCGGTGATTTTGTATGTGATTTCCTTGAGCGGCGCGCTGTATAAAATTTGCGTC
>SXVE01000055.1 GCA_005790265.1 Acidobacteriota bacterium
AAATATTATGGTGGTTTTACGCGCTTTTTGTCGAAGCCCGCACGCAGTAAGGGCGTAAATTCTTGCGCCCTTACTGCGTGCGGGCTTCGACATAGGTCGCATAGTTTTAATAACCACTATAAATGTTTGCCGATTTTGAATAACCGAAAAATGAAATTCGTCTCGATTTCGCAAACGGTTGATAATCGCCCGCATCGCTCAAAAAACTCAAAAAAACTCAAAAAAGTTCGCCGGAAGCGCGGCTGACGTATTCGAGCATCCGGTTGGCAATCGCATTGGCGCGAAGTTTGATAAAATCGGCGCGGTCGCCGGAAAAAGTTTCGTCAACCGTTTCGCCGAAAATCTCCAGCCAACGCTCGAAGTGTTCAAAGGCGAGCGGCGTTTTCAAGTTTAATTCGGCGTGGACTTGAAGCGGATTGCGCCCGTGTCTTTGATAATCGCCCGTGCCGAAAAGCAGCGTTTCCCAAAAATCTCCGATGACCGGCAGATGATGTTTCAAATCAAGTTTGGCGGTCTTGAAAATGCAGCCGATAATTTCATCCGTCATCGCGCGGGCGTAAAAACGGTTCATCAAATCGTCAATGTCGGCTCTCGTTTCAATATCTTTCATTGTTCAAATCTCAAATTTTCCATCAATAAACTCGCGCCCAAAACGAACAGCAGCGTGAATTTTAGAATTTCAAAAGCGACGAAAATCAGATGTTTGCGCGACGGCGGCGCGTCCACGCCAGCAATCACTCGTTCGGCGCGGGCGTTTAAGATCGGCAGCAGCCAGACGGTTTGCAGCGCGAGCAAAACGACAATCGCGGCGAAAACGGATAACGCGAAATCGGTCGCCGGACGCGCCGAAAACAACAAAGCGGCGAGCAGCGCGGCGAAAATGATTTCGATGCGGTTGAGCGTTTTGAAAACGATTTTGCCGATGCCCAAGCCCAAAGCGGGCGTGATGTTCGGGGCGCGAAATTTGAGCGGAGCTTCGACGAACGAAATCGCGCCGACCATTCCGAACCAGACGAACGGTATCGCAATTTGTAAGATTTTTAAGAACATCACATAAAAGCAAACAGCTAAAAAAACAGCCTCGTTTTACCGCGCGCTGCGGTCAGTAATTGCCAGCGGTCCGCCCCGTAATCCGTTCAGCCAGAGAGCGAGATTTTCGCGTTCCGGCGACCAAATCAGCAGCACGGCGAGCGCGCCGTAAATCGGCAGATGTCCGATTAATTCCGTCCAGTTGAAAATCGTCAGCGTTAAGTTAATCGGAATCTAAGCAATCAGAATAATCGCGCGCGGAAAAATGCCGAACAGAATCCATAACCCGACCAGCAGTTCGACCGCGCCCGCGCACAGGATGAAAGTTTCATTCGACATCTGAATGCCGAGCGCGCCGGTAAAATTCAGCGGATAACGCTCTAGAAAAGCGGCGGAGAGCGGAATGTTGAAAAATTTTTCCGTAAAGGCGATAACGATCAGACTCAAACCCAAACCCGTCTGCAGCGCCGGAATTGCTTTTTCCATTAATTTTTCGGACGGTTCGAGGCGCGGAAAAATCAGCCGGTCAATCGAAATCGGACCGCGCCCGGCGAAAAAGAAAAACGCCGCAAATCCGAGATACATCGAGCTTTCAAGCATCGGCTCAAGCCCGACGAGAAAAATCCCGGCGAACCATAAACCGCCGAGCGCGACGGCGGCAAGCCTGGTCAGACCGCCGTAAAAGAGAGCGAGCGCGATGCCCATCTGCGCCAAACCGAAAATATACATCCACACGCCGGGCAGTTTATTGTTGGGCGTGAAAAGTTCGCCCTGAACGCCGCTGACAAGGAGCGGCACGGCGACGTGAATGCTGATAATGGCGGGAATCAAACCATATAAAGCCGCGCGCCGGTCATCGGTCGCGCCGAAACTTTCGGGTCCGGGGATGAATCCTCTGCGCCCGCGCCGATAATAGAGAAATCCGGCGGCGATTGTGGCGAGCAGAACCGCGCCGACAAAGGCGAGCGGCAGCGGGCGGAAAAATAAATCCCAGCGCAGATTATAGCTCTCGGTTTCGTGAAACCATTTTTCGTGCGCCGAGATGCTCGTCGCTGCTAAAACAATTATCGAGAAAGCCGAAAAAAGTTTTGCGCCCGGTAAATAAATTTTTCTTATCATATAGCCATTCTACGCTATAAACTTATTGAGATCAGGAACCCGCGCTGATGCCGAAGCGCGGCGGCAGATTTGTAATTTCCCTACGCATTCGCTCGTCCAAAGCTGCCGATTCGGGCGCGCTGAGCAGCCGTTCAGCCCACCGGTAAACTTCGGTTTCTTCAATTTGATTGTGCGTTTCGAGTCGGCGTTTGACCGAAACCACTGCGTCGCGCACTTTTTCGATTCGGTTTGAAAAATCGGCGACCGCGTTGTTTTCGCGCAGCTCGCGCAAAGTTTTTATCGCCGCCAAAAGCTCGCTCATAAAGAAATTGTGGTCGTCGTGCAATTCGTTGATCGCGTTTCGCGCTTCGGTTAAAGACGGAAGCGAAACATTTTCCGCCGTTTGCGTTTTGACGGCATCGAGAATCGCCGGAAAAAGGTGCAGATGCTCGGCGCGAATGTGCATCGCCAGCCGCGCCCAGAAAAAATCGAGCGTCCGGTAAATCATTTCGACATCGCGGGCGGCAAGCGCGGCGAAAAATTCTTCGAGCAGGCAATCAATTTCCGCGTGGTCGTCGGCGAGCGGGCGTTTCATTTTTTTGATTCCGCGTGTTCGTGCAAGCCGCATTTTACTTCGTCCATCCGATTCTCGTCCGCCGGTTTGCCGCTCGCTTCCATCTCGATTGCCTTCGGAAACAGAATGTTGTTTTCCAGATGAATGTGGCGGTGCAAATCCTTCTCAAACGCTTCGAGCCGTTCATAAAGCGTTTTGTAAGTGATGCAGGCATCGTCTGGAATTTTGAAATGATTGCTCAAACGGCGAATTTCGCGCAGATGTTCGCCCGCCGCGTCGTGTTC
>SXVE01000445.1 GCA_005790265.1 Acidobacteriota bacterium
CGCCGTCACGATATCTTCTTTCATCGCCGGGTCGTCTTCGTCGTCAAAAAAATTTTCGACGTTGAGACCGGCGACGGAAAATTGATTATCTTTGAGCGCGGGCAGCGGTTCGGCTTTGACGGATTTGGAAATTTCCGGTTTATTTGCCGCATCCGGCAAAATCGCGTAAGCGCGATACGCGTAATGCAAAACGCCGGTTAAATTTTTGATTTCCGCGTGCGTTGTGACATCAATCGGCGCCGCGCCCGTCTGCGCCGCGCTTTCGATGCGCAATCGTTCGGGATTATCGTCGAAAACCGGCAGTTTCGGGTAATCATTTTTCATTTTCTCACGGTCTTTTTCGCTCAAAAGCTCGTAATCATACTTGTCGTAACCCGCTTCGCGAAACGGGCGATTGATGCCTTTGACGACCGCGTAAAACACTCCGTCCGATTCGCTCGTCGCGTTTTTTCCGTCAACTCTGCCTTTCGTCGGCGCGACGACCGTTAATTTTTCGGCGGTCACGCGCATTCCTTCGTATTTTTCGAGCGCATCGAGCGCGTTCGATTTAAAGTCGCTCGCCGTTAAAACGGATGGTTTCGGCAAGGCATTGTTTTTCGATTCGATTTGAATCGTATCTTTGCCTTTCGCCATCGAAATCTCGGTGATCGGCAAACTGAGCGGTTGCTGTTTCGGCAAGAATTCTTCGATTGTGCCGGTGATCGAAACGAGATTGCCGACCGCCGCTTCGCTCGCCGGTTCGCCGCCGGTAAAAACGTAGATTCCTTCGGACGTGTTTGGATTGCCGTCCGTTTTGTCGTCGGGCGTCTGGATAAAAAACCCGCTTTTTAACCGCGCCGTCACGACGCCGGAAACGCGCACGTTTTCGCCTTTGTACGGCGATTCTTTTTTGTCGCCCTGAATTTCGCTGATCGAATAACTTTTCTGCGCCGTCGCGCCGGAAACAAGAAACGACGCGACGAGTAAAAATAATAAGTGTAAATTTTTCATAAATTCAGTCGTCAATTACTGGGTATCGCGCCGCCGTTCGATGATTTCCTGCGTGATTTTCGGAATCTGGTTGAAAAAATTGTAGCCGGTCAGATTTTCCACCGCGTCAACCGGAACGCGAAATTCGCGCCAACCGGCGTTGATATTCAGCGGAGCCTGATTTGGAACAATGATGGCAATCGTGCGCGTCGCTTTGCTTATGCGCTGTAAATCATTAGTTCCGTTCGGCAAAACGAGCGCGACTTTCCACGTCACCTGCGGCACGACGATTCTGCCGCCCGCGATGGTGCCGATGTTTCCCGACGGTCCGGCGACGATGTAAACTTCCTGCCCGGCTTGCGCGAGCGTGCGGCAGTACGATTCAAAATCTTCCCACGCGCCCTGATTGTTGGCGGCGAGCTGCGGCATAATATTCGTCATCAAAAACGTCGCCGAATTATCCTCAATCGAACGCGTTCGGTCGGCGGACGGCGTTAAATGCCCGCGATCATAACCGGAGCCGGTGTAATCGGTCGTTGTTACCTGATACCAACCGGCGGGCAAAGCCGGATCGGGACGAAAATCATCTTGCCGGTCAGCCGAACCGATCCAACTGCTGTCGAGTCGCCACGCGACCCAATTTGCCGTCGCTTTGCTGCGATTATACGAAAGCGAATACTGCGGCTTGAACATCAAATAATTATTTTCAAAAGCGATGTCCGGCACCGCATTCGACGGATTGCCGAGCAAAAGCGGATTGTCCGAAGCGAACGGCGCATTGATATTAAGCAGAATCGTCGCTGTCGTCGTCCGCGTCTGCGCATCGCTGATCGTGACGGGCAGATTGCGCGTTCCGCCTTCGATTACGCTTGGAATCGTGTAAGCGTATGAGAAAATATTGTCGCCCGCCGTCACGTCGCCGTTCGTGCCGTTATCAAAAAAAGTTTGATTTTCGCCGCCGCCGATGCTCGTGAGATTTGCCGAGACGGTAATTCCGCTGCTCGGCGGCGTATCGGCGGGCGTCACCCGAACCGTTAAAAGAACCGGCGCGTTCGGCGCGGCAACGTTCGGATTCGCCGAACCGCTGGCGGAAAGCGGTTGCGCGACGGTTCCGCACTGCACGGTCGTCGTCGCCGTGTTGCGCGGCGCGGGCGCGGCGACGGTGAAATCGCCCGCATTCTGATCGGTGTCAAAACAGCCGGTTCCTTTGCGCTGAGCCGCAACGGTAATTCCCATTCCGGTGACGGGCGCCGAGCCTTCAAAACAGCCGCCGTTGCCGTAGCCGAGAAAATCAACGATGCTCGAATTGCCATTCGGACACGCGCCCGACAGCGCGACGGTTGTGTTGACGACGGCAACTTTCCCGTCAATCGGATGCATATTGATCGTTCCGGTCGCGTCCGGCGTCGGCAGTGCCGCGCCGCTGCCGTTCGCGCTCGCCGCCTGCTGAATCAGAAAATATTGTCCCGATTGAAGCGTCACATTCGGCAAAGGCGTTGTCAGCCAGCTCGAACTGTTGGCGAATGAATACTGCACCGACCAGCCGTTGAGGCTGACCGGCTGGCTTGAACGATTGAAAATTTCGATAAAATCATTGCGAAACGGCGAAGCCGCCGCCACGCCGCCGCCGCCGAACACTTGACTGATGACAATATTCGGCGAAACCATCGCCGACTCGTCGTTCTGCGCCGCCGTGCGCGAACCGGAAACGCACCAGAATCCGAGCGCAATAATGCCGACAAGAACTAAATAAATTTTCTTCATTCAAACTTCCTTTTAATATTAAAACTTTCTGATTAACAAATTTCGCGGGAAAAATTCATCGGATACTTTACAACTTACAACACATTTTACGCGCCGAACAAATCAGCGTCCGAGTTTTGAGGAGCCGCCGCGCTCAAAAGTTGCATCCTAAACGCCGTCTCGCACAATCGGCGACACGCAAAAACCGCACGCTTTACCGGCGAAAAGCGTGCGGTTCGATTGTCCAACAAATGCCGAGCGGTTTTTCGCTTCGGGTGCTTTCCTGACAACTCAACAGTTTAATTTAACCGGAAAAATCAGCGCACCGGACGCGGGAAGCTGACCGGGCTTTTGTTTCCGTCGCGGTC
>SXVE01000446.1 GCA_005790265.1 Acidobacteriota bacterium
CGCAGATTTGCCGCCAAGGTATTCTGCCGCAACAGCTTAAATCTTTTAATAAAAGAAGTTGCGTCGCCTTGCAAACGGTTTATCAGCTAAATAATCCGAACGAAAAAAGGACGGCGGAAAATGCTAATTGACATTTTCCGCCGTCCTTTTTTCGTTATCTTTAACCGCTCAAATCAATTCGTTTTAACCGGAGCCGCCGGACGCGCCGGATATTTCGTCTGCACCGTCGCCATTTTTTTCAACACTTCCTGCACGGCGCGTTCGAGCTGCGGATCGCCGCCGGCAATCACGGATTTCGGATCGTTTTCGATTTCGATGTCCGGATCAACGCCGTAGCCTTCGATGACCCATTCGCCTTTTAAGTTGAGCATTCCGAATTCCGGCACGCTGACGCCGCCGCCGTCAATCAACGGACCGCGACCGGAAATGCCGACAACGCCGCCCCACGAGCGTTTTCCGATGAGCGGACCCAAACCGGCTTGGCGAAACATATACGGAAAAATATCGCCGTCGGACGATGAATTTTCGTTCAAAATCGCTGCCATCGCATTCGGCGCGGCGCTGTCCGGATAAGTCGTCGGCGCATCGTTGGTGCGAAAGTAATTTAAGCCGAGCGCTTTGCGGCGCAGGCGTTCGATAATCATTCTCGATACGTTGCCGCCGCCGTTGGCGCGTACGTCAACGACCATTCCTTCTTTATCGAGCTGCGGATAATACCATTTGATAAATTCACGAATTCCCGGCGCGCCCATATCGGGAATATGAATATAACCGACGCGCCCGTTCGTCATTTGCGACACGCGATTGCGGTTGGCGTTCACCCAATCGAGATAAATCAAATTGCTTTCGTCGGTAATCGGGCGATAGGAAATCTGCCGCGCGCCCGTCAGCGTCGCCGAACTGTTGACGGTTAAAATTACCGGCGCGTCGGCTTTGTTGCGCAGATACGAATAAATATCGCGGTCGGTCGTGACGTTTTCACCATTGATTTGCAGAATGTAGTCGCCGACGCGCGCGTCAACGCCGACTTCTCTGAGCGGCGACCGATAAATTTCCTCTTCGTTTTGCCCGTCGTAAATTTTCGCGATGCGGTAACGTTTCGCCGCCTTATCCGCTTCAAATCGCGCGCCGGGAAGCGCCACGCGAGCGCGCGGCGGCGTGTTGAAATCGCCGCCTTCGATGTAAGAATGCTGCGTGGCGAGTTCGGCGATCATTTCGCCGATCACGTAATTTAAATCGGAACGATGCGCGACAAAAGGAAGCCACGTTTTATATTGATCGCGAATGCGCGCCCAATCGTAACCGTGCATATTCGACACATAAAACCAGTCGCGATAACGGCGCCACACTTCGTTAAAAATCTGATTCCATTCTTCAGCCGGATTGATTTCCGCCGTCAGTCCCGCAGTCGAAACCGCTTTTTTGCCGAGCGCGCCCTGCGGCGTCGCGTCCATAATTTGAAAACCGCCGCCCGCGCCGATGATGACTTTCGAGCCGTCCGACGAAAGCGAATAATTGCCCGCGCCTTCCGCCAAAACGGTTTCGCGGCGATCTCTCATCGAAAAAATTCGCACCGAAGCCGGTCGGTCGGACTGTCTGCCGTAGTAAAAAGCCGAGCCGACAAAATAAAGCAGATGTCCGGTTTTCGCCGTCAATCCGCCGTAATTTTCCGCCGGCACGGGGACGCGCGTCACTCTTTGCGTGATGCCGTCAAAATCAATCGTTTCCGGTTTCACTGCGCCGACGTTTTTCTTTGCCGCGTCCGGATTCGGCGTTCCGCTCGGCGCGGGATTAGGCGTAGCGGAAACGGTCGGCTGCGGCTGTTTTTCATCAACCGGCGACGGCTGCGTTTCAATCGGCGCGGTTAATTTGTCGGTCGGCGTCGGCGATGGCGCGGGCGCAATTGTCGCTTCGTCCGATTCGGGCGGAAACGGATTTTTCACGTCTTTGCGCAGCGCGACGGCGTAGATTTGCGTCGAGCGATTTCCGGCGAAATTCCATTCTTTGTCGGAAATCTGCGGAGCGAATTCGCGGTCGCTGAGGTAATAAAGATAATCGCCCGACGGATCAAAAGTCGGATTCTGCGAATTAAACATCGGATCGGTCACGCGCGTAACTTTGTCGGCGTTGACATCGTAAACGTAAACCGAATTGTAGCCGCCGTTGTTCGACGCCGGTCGGTCGTTCATACTGAAAGTCAAATAATTTCCTTTCGGCGACCATTCGTAATCGTTGATCTGACCGTTCGCCGCGTCAACGATTTGCTTTAAACTTTTGTCGGCGAAAGTGTAAACGAAAATTTTGCCGTCTTTATCGGAAAAAGCGAGGCGTCTGCCGTCGCCCGACCATTCCGGCGCGTAACGTTGCGCCGGTGCTGCGCCGCCGTTGGTGATTTGCTGCGGCTCGCTCATTCCGTTTTGCGCGGCGACCCAAACTTCGTCTTCGCCGCTTCTGTCCGAAATAAAAGCGATGCGCGAGCCGTCCGGCGACCAGCGCGGAAATTTATCGTGCGCGTTTGAGGAATGCGTCAAATTACGCGTGCCGCCTTTTTCGATTGGAGCCGAAAAAATATCGCCGCGCGCGCCGAACAAAACGCGTTCGCCTTTCGGCGACAAAGCGATGTTTTCCAGAAACTGCAGCGCGTTGATCGTGCGCGGACGTTTGTAAACGCCGTCATCGGGAACGTTGATATTTAATTTCGTCGGGCGATTGTTTTTCGTGTCGAGAATTTCCAGTTCGCCGTTGCGTTCGTAAACAACGCGGCTTTGATCGTCCGACGAAGCCCAGCGCACTTCCCAGTCTTTGAAATTGGTCGCGGCAGTCGTTTTTCCGTTTCCCGTGTCGTAAACGTAAAGATTAAACTTGCCGTCTTTGTCCGAGTTGAAATAAATCTTGTCGCCGATCCACATCGCATCGCGCCATGGTCGCACGCCTTCCGAGATTTTGCGCGCGTCGTTCGTCTGCAAATCGTAAATGTAAAGCGTATTTGCCTGACCGCCGCCGTAGCGTTTTTCCGAGCGAAAATCGCGCGTGCGCGGCGAATAAACCATTTTCGCGCCGTCCGGCGAAAAATCGCCCGAACCGGCTTCGGGCATCGGCAATGCGGACGGCGCGCCGCCTGCCATCGGAACCGTGTAAAGCCGGCTGATCGGCAGCGTGTAAGAATCTCTCTGCGAACGAAAAACGATTGATTGCCCGTCGTTTGTCCAGCCCATCACTTGATTGTCGTAACCCCAGCGCGGCGTTAAAGGTCCTTTCGCCGGATAAAAAGTTAGCTGTTTCGGCTCGCCGCCGGTGGCGGGCATCACGTAAACCTGTTCGTCGCCGTCGTATTGTCCGGTAAATGCGATCCAGCGTCCGTCGGGCGAAAATTTCGCGAAAACTTCCATTCCCGGATGCGCCGTCAATCGCGTCGCCGTCCCGCCGCTTGCCGGCGCCGCCCACAAATCGCTCGCGTAACTAAAAACCACGCGGTCGCCGCCGACGTCGGGAAAGCGCAGAAGTTTAGTCTGCGCGAAAAGCGGCAGCGCGCACAGCGCGCACAGAAAGACGATTTTGAAAAAGATTTTGATGTTCATTTTGATTTTCTCCGAATAATAGCCGAACGATTAGTGCTGACAAACAGAAAGTCTGAAAAGTTTGACTTAACAATTACGCTAAATATCTGGAAAAAGTTATCTGCGGTCAAACCCTCAAAGCAAAATCGCGCGCGTGGCGCTTGGCAACGATGCGGCTCAGATATTGGCGTCCGACTTTATTTTGTGATAATCTGACCGAAAAATGCTTACTCGTTCAACGCTTAATCAACCGAATTCTTCAATTACTAAAAACAAACCGCGCGTTTTGTTTAATAACGGATTTTGGCGTGCGGGAATCGTCGCTGCCGGTGCGTTAATTTGTTTTTCTGCGCTGCCGGTACGCGCGCAGCAGCAGGACGAAGCGAAAACTTCGCCGGTCGTCGTGGTGCAGCCGGGCGCGCCCGGTCAGCCGACGCGCACGCTTCCGTCATCAACCAGAGCGACGCTGCCGCCGCGCTCGCCGAAAGACATCGAATTTATGCAGGGAATGATTATGCATCACGCGCAGGCGGTCGAGATGACGGCGCTGATCGAATCGCGCACGGAAAATAAAAACGTCCGTCTGCTCGGCGCGCGAATCAGTCAATCGCAGTCGGACGAAATGAGTTTTATGCGGCGCTGGCTCGCGGCGCGCGGCGAAGCGATTGACGCGCCGATGGCGGAAAAAACATCGCACGCCGGAATGTCGCACGCCGGAATGGCGGGGCATCAAATGGCAAATCATCACGCGATGATGCCGGGAATGCTTTCGGCAAAACAAATGGACGCTTTGAAAAATGCAAAAGGCGCAGCGTTCGATCAGCTTTTTTTGCAGGGAATGATTCAGCATCACAACGGCGCGCTCGTAATGGTCAAAGAATTATTCGACACGGCAGGCGCGGGACAAGACGCCGAATTGTTTAATTTCGCGTCGGATGTGGACAGCGGGCAGCGCGCCGAAATCAGAATTATGGAAAATATGCTGGGTGCAAACCAGTAGAGAAGAACTTTTTTAAGGAAAAATCAATGAATCGAGAATCCACAAATGCTTTCCGTTTACTAATGACGTTTCTTTTTTTGTGCTCGTGTCTGGCGGCTCCGGCGTTTGCCCAAAACCTTGAATCAGCGCCGCCGCTTCCCGCCGGAATGACCGGCTCGGACGCGACCGATCCGCGCTCGAAACTGGCGCCCGGTTTGTACGAAGCCGGTGAAGCGGCGATGGGCATCAAACATCTGACGCTGCTCAAAAAGCCGGACGCTTTTCAGCTCGGCTCCGACGATCCCGACAATCCGCGCGTCAATCAGACGCTCGGACTGCTCGGCGTCGGCGATTCTTCGCAAATGCCGAAACCGCTCAAACTGGTTTACGCGCAGCTCGCGTTCGCCAATTCAGACCTGGCTTTTCAAGGCAATCATCTGTTTCAGGGAAATTTCTACGGCGTCAGCATCTACGACATTTCGAGTCCGGAGAAAACCAAACTCGTCACTTCGATTATTTGCCCGGGCGGTCAGGGCGACGTGTCGGTGTATAAAAATTTGCTGTTTATGTCGGTCGAGATGCCGAACGGACGACTCGATTGCAGCGCGCAGGGATTCGCGCCGCCCGCTGCGCCGCCCGCCGGACAGCAAAACGCCGCGCCCGCGCCGGACGTGCAGAAAGATCGTTTTCGCGGCGTGAGAATTTTCGATATTTCGGACGTTAAAAATCCGAAACAGGTTGGCGCCGTGCAAACCTGCCGCGGCTCGCACACGCACACGCTCGTCACTTCGCCGACGGATAAAAACAACGTCTATATCTATGTTTCCGGCACATCTTTCGTTCGTCCCGGCGAAGAATTAGCCGGATGTTCGGCTGAAGCGCCGAGCAAAAATCCGAACACGGCGCTGTTTCGCATCGAAGTAATCAAAGTGCCGCTCGCCGCGCCGCAAAACGCGCAAATCGTTTCGAGCCCGCGCGTGTTTATGGATTCGCGCACCGGCGTGATCAACGGTCTGAACAACGGCGGCACGCACGGCAGAGACGGCATCACGAAACCGACCGACACCGATCAGTGCCACGACATCACCGTTTATGCGGCAATCGGACTGGCGGCGGGCGCGTGTTCGGGCAACGGAATTCTGCTCGACATCAAAGACCCGGTTAATCCGAAGCGCGTAGATGCCGTCAACGATCCGAATTACGCGTACTGGCATTCGGCTTCTTTTTCCAACGACGGCAAAAAAGTTGTGTTCACCGACGAATGGGGCGGCGGACTCGGCGCGCGCTGCCGCGAAAACGATCCGAATAAATGGGGCGCGAACGCGATTTTCCGTTTGGCGGGCAACAAAATGAGTTTCGCGAATTATTACAAATTACCGGCGGCGCAGGGCGACAGCGAAAACTGCGTGGCGCACAACGGTTCGCTCGTTCCGGTTCCGGGGCGCGACATCAAAGTGCAGGCGTGGTATCAGGGCGGCATTTCGCTGATGGATTTCACCGATGAAAACAATCCGATCGAAATCGCTTATTTTGATCGCGGACCGATTGATCCGAAAATGCTGATTCTCGCCGGTCACTGGTCGGCTTACTGGTATAACGGTCACATTTACGGTTCGGAAATCGCGCGCGGTCTCGACATTTTCGAGCTGACGCCGACCAAATTGCTGTCGCAAAACGAAATTGACGCGGCTAAATCAGTGCGCGTTGACGAATTAAACGTGCAGAATCAGGAAAAAATCGAGTGGAAACGCCAATTGATCGTCGCTAAAGCCTACGTTGATCAGTTGGAACGCTCGCAAAGTCTTCCGGCTGAACAAATCAACGCTCTGCGCCAATCAATGCAAACGGCGGAAAGCGCGCAGATGAGCAAAAAAGAACTCGGAAAACTGAAAAAACTCGCGCCGTCGCTGGAAAAAAGCGCCAAAACCGCGAAAAGCGAAGTTGACGCGCGACGAATGCAGTCGCTGGCTGAAATATTGAAACAGCCGACGATTTAGTAACTTTCCGATTGCCGATTTCGTTAATCGGTAAATTTACAAATCAAAAAACGAGCTTGTTCAACCCAATGAACAAGCTCGTTTTTTTGATTTGTTTTGAATTTCTTTTCAATTTTATTTTGATCGTCGTGTTTATTCGGTCGAATCAGCGCCGTCGTATTTTTTGAAAATCAGCGCCGCGTTTGTTCCGCCGAAACCGAAACCGTTTGACAGCGCGTAATCGAGTTTGGCTGGGCGCGCTTCGTTCGGAACGTAATCCAAATCGCATTCCGGATCGGGCGTTTCGTAATTGATCGTCGGCGGCAAAATCTGATCGTGCAGCGCGAGAACGGAAAAAATCGCTTCGATTCCGCCCGCCGCGCCGAGCAAATGTCCGGTCATTGATTTTGTCGAACTGATCGCCAGTTGCGCGGCGTGTTCGCCGAACGTTTTTTTGATCGCGCGCGTTTCCGAAATATCGCCGAGCGGCGTCGAAGTGCCGTGAACGTTGATGTAATTTATTTCATCGGCGGCGATTGCGGCATCTTTAATCGCTTTCTGCATCACGCGAATCACGCCCGACTGCGTTTCGTCCGGCGCGGTAATGTGAAACGCGTCGGCGGTCATCGCGTAACCGACGATTTCCGCGTAAATTTTCGCGCCGCGCTTTTGCGCGTGTTCGAGTTCTTCCAAAACGAGAATTCCCGCGCCTTCGCCGACGACAAATCCGTCACGTCCGGCGTCAAACGGGCGCGACGCTTTTTGCGGCTCGTCATTTCTCGTCGAAAGCGCGCGCATCGCCGCAAAACCAGCCATCGCCATCGGCGTGATCGTCGCTTCCGCGCCGCCGCAAACCATCGCATCGGCGTCGCCGCGCTCGATAATTCTGAAACTGTCGCCAATCGCGTGATTTCCCGCCGCGCACGCGGTCGAAGTTGAAGAATTCGGACCCTTCAAACCGAACCGAATCGAAACGTTTCCCGCCGCGAGATTGGCGAAAACCGTCGCCATAAAAAACGGCGAAACGGCGCGCGGTCCGCGCGTCAAATAAACCGTGTGTTCATCTTCGATTCGGCGAAAATCGCCGATGCCGCTCGAAATATACGTGCCGATGTTTTCGGCGTTTTCTTCGGTTATCTGCAAATCGCTGTCGCGAATCGCTTCCTGCGCCGCCGCAACCGCGTACTGCGTAAACTCGCCGACGCGTTTCAAATCCTTTTTCTCGAAATAATCGAGCGGATCGAAATTTTTTACTTCCGCCGCAAAACGGACGGGGAATTTTGCAGCATCGAACCGCGTAATCGCATCAACGCCGCTCTTTCCGCTCAAAACCGAATTCCAAGTGTTTTCCACCGAATTGCCGAGCGGCGTAATCATTCCGAGCCCGGTCACGACAACGCGCCGTGTCTTTTTTATTTCCGCATTCGCGCTTGTTGATTCGTAAATATTCATTGTCAAATTGTTCGTTAACTTGTAAAATGCAAGTTAAGCGAATTATGATTTTTCGCCGAATAAAAGTCAAGCATCAGCCTGAAATGAGCGAATCAAAAAAGATCAATCCGAAAAAACGTTCAACCTGCCCGATTTCCTGCACGCTCGACGTGATCGGCGACAAATGGACGGCGCTGATCGTTCGCGATATGTACTTTTTCGGCAAAAGCCGTTTTGAAGAATTTCTCGCGTCGCCCGAAAAAATTTCGACCAATATCCTGACCGCGCGATTAAAAAAAATGGAAGAAAACGGGCTGATTGAAAAAAATCAGTACGGCGCGCACCGGCGGCGAATGGATTACCAATTAACCGAAAAAGGAAAATCTTTAGCCGGACTAATCAAACAAATCGCCGTCTGGGGCAAAAAAAATAGTTCCGGAACCGCCGGGTTGGTTGTTCCGTCGCCGCCCGAAAAATAGTATTTCGTAAAACTCATCTCAACAATCGTTTCAAGTCGTTTCCAGGCATTACGAACATCCTTAGATTTCCGAGTATTGCCGTTAATGCCGGTAAACGTCAATAAAATAGTCATGGCAGCTAGTGCCGCCAAAAATCGTCTCACTAAATTCTACGGGATTTTTAGTAGAATCAACTGTCCTAAGGTTTTTACTAAGAATCGAGATTTACGGCAGATTTTCTGAATCTTCAGTGCGAGTCAACGATCAGGCGATAACCGACACGGTGCGCGGTGATGATGTGCTGCGGTTTTGCCGGGTTAGCTTCGATTTTGTGACGCAGACGGGTGATGTGTGCGTCAATCGTTCTGGTGTATAAAGAAGCGTGCGCGCCCCAGATGTGATGCAGCATTTGTTCGCGGGTGACGGTTTCGCCGACGTGGGCGATCAAAAGCTGCAAAATTTCAAATTCTCGCGGCGAAAGGTCGAGCGGTTCGTTGTTTTTGGTTGCCCGCAGGCGGCGCAAGTCGAGTTTGACGTCGCCGATCAAAACCACGTCTCGCTCGGATTTTTGATGACTGCGGCGTAAGATAGCTTCGACGCGGGCTAATAATTCTCCGACATCGAAAGGTTTGGGAATGTAATCGTCGGCTCCCAATTTCAAACCGAAAGTGGCGTCGGAAGATTCGCCGCGCGCGGTTAACATAATGATCGGAGTTTCGATGCCGTTTGCACGAAGCCTTTGGCAAACTTCCAAACCGTTCATTTTCGGCATCATTAAATCGAGAACGATCAAATCGGGCGAATTCGCCTGACTTTCGATTGAAGCAAGGCGCAAACCTTCGCTTCCGTCGGGCGCGGTTTGCACGCGGTAGCCTTCGGATTCGAGGCTGTCGCGCAAAGCGAGCGCGACACTCGGTTCATCTTCGATAACCAGAATATTTTTCATTTGTTTTCTCAACCGAACAGGGAACTCGTTACTGTTTACGAATCTTTCAAAAGCGGCAGATGCAGACGAAAAAGTGAACCCGCGCCGACATCGCTTTCGACCGAAACTTCGCCGCCGTGCGCGCGCGCCACTTCGCGCACAATCGCCAAACCCAAACCCGTCCCGCGCTGCGTTTGAACTTCGTTCTCCGGCGCGCGGTGAAACGCTTCAAAAATGCGCTTCTGTTCCGCCGCCGAAATCCCGATGCCGTAATCGCGGATTTCAATTACCGCTTCGGTTTCAGCCGTTTTGAGCGAAACATCAATGCGCGCATTATCGTTTTGCGAACCGGAATATTTCACGGCGTTGGAAAGCAAATTTAATATTGCCTGCCGAATCGCGCTTTCGTCGAATTTGGTCGAAACCGGCGGCGGCAGCTCGACTTTTATCTGAAAACCCTGCGCGTCGGAAGTGTGCCGAAAAACTTCGACCGTTTCGGAAACCACGCCGCAGAGCGAATTGTTTTCAAGGCGGTATAAACGCAAGCCGCGTTCGAGCCGCGACATTTCCAGAATGTTGTTGATGAGCGCCGTCAAACGGTCGCTTTCGGCTTTGATAATCGCGCCGTATTCGCGGATTTTCGCCGAGTCTTTGGCGCGTCCCGAATGGATTAGATCGCCGAACGCGCGAATTGCCGTCAAAGGCGTTTTCAATTCGTGCGAAATGCTGGCGAGAAAATCCGATTTTAAACGCGCCACTTTCATCTCGCGCCGCGTCGCGCGCCACGTTAATCCGAGCCCGACGATTGACAGCGCGGCAGCTCCGAAACCGAGCAGAATGCTCGACTGCGTCAAATTTTCCGTATAATTCGCCGGTAAGACGGGCGCGGAAATCCCGAACGAAAGGTTGGGAAATAAATTGTCCGAAGATTCAAAACCGCGCGTGTAAATCGGCGGCGTTTGATTGTCGCCAACGAGTAATTTTTCAGTTTTGTTTTGGTCATTGTGAAGCGCGATTGTGTAATTCAATTGACCGAGCGAATCTGTTTTATCCGTCGCTCGCCGCTGAATCAAACCGGATAAAAAATTCGGCGATGGATAATTTTCAGCGTTGGCGGTGAAAGCCAGCAAACCGACTTGGTTGAGATTGTCCTGACGATCCAGCCGGTCGGATTCATAAACAATATGAAAAAAAACTTGCTGCGGCTGGGCGTTCTCGCTGTCAACCGGCGCGAAAACCGTAATCGTATGTTCGCCGAGAGTGCGGTTTTGCTCGGTCGCCGAATGCCACGCGCGGCTCAAAGCGATTGACGCGGCGAAATCTTCAGTTAGATTGCCGATTAATGCGCCGTTGTATTTTTTAACCGCCGGATCGGCGGCATTCGGCGGCTGAAATCGAAAAACGCGCCAGATGCGATTTTCGGCGGAGCCGTCAAAGAACACGACGAAAAAATCTCCGACTTCTTCGTAGCGCCGCGCGGCTCGCGTAAACGCGCGTTCGAGCCGCGGAACATCGCGCTCGCGCACGCGGCGCTGCGTGATGCTGTGAAAAATATGATTGGCGTGATCGAGCATATCGCGCTTCGCTTCATCAACGAGTCCAAGCAAATGCAGATCGAGATTGGCGCGCAAGGTTTGCTGCGCCTGCGCTTCGGCTTTCTGCGCCGAACGATACTGCGACCAAACCAGCGCAAACGTGGTGATTAAAATGACCGCCGAAGCGAAAAGCAGATAGCGATAGCGTTGTAAATCTTTCCAACCGTTCATAATTTCGCGGAGCTTTTTAACCCATCATAATTCAAAATGCGGTTCAGAAGTTACTGTTTGAGGGAAATTGTTACAATTTGTTACAACTTTGTTACACAACACGTAGGAATTTCCCGCCGCCGTGTATCTATACTGACCAGACAATTTGTTGGAGCCGACAACTAAAGCTATAAACGTGAATTCTTTTGTTTGAAAGTTCGTTCGCAGATTGGCAAATAATAACTTCTTTACTAAAACAATAAAAAATAATAAAAATGGAAGCAGCTTTCGACCGATCAGCCGCAGCCGCCAAACCGCCGCGTCAGCCGATTTATAAAATTCTTTACTTTCAGGTGATCGTCGCCATTGTTTTGGGCGTGATCGTCGGTTTTCTGTTTCCAGAATTCGGCGCGGGCTTAAAACCGCTCGGCGATGCGTTTATCAAACTGATTAAAATGGTCATTGCGCCGATTATTTTTCTAACGGTCGTAACCGGAATCGCAGGCATCGGCGATATGAAAAAACTCGGACGCGTCGGGTTAAAAGCGCTGTTTTATTTTGAGGTCGTTACCACGTTCGCGCTTTTTATCGGTCTGGTCGTCGTCAAAATCGTGCAGCCGGGCGTCGGCATCAACGCCGATCCGGCGACGCTCGACGCGAAATCCG
>SXVE01000447.1 GCA_005790265.1 Acidobacteriota bacterium
CAAAACAACAATCAATGCTTGATAAATTAAACCGAGCGTCCGCCGGTGCCGATTTTGACCGCGAATATATGAAAATGCAGGTTAAAGCGCACGAAGACGCCGTTAAACTGTTTCAAAAACAGGCGAACAGCAATGATGCGGAAGATGCCGACGCGAAAGCTTTTGCGGCTAAAAATCTGCCCGCGCTGCAAAGTCATTTGACGATGGCGCGCACGATGGCAAACGGTTTGCGCGGCAATTCGAGCGGCGGCAATACGAACAGCGGCAGCGGCAATATGAACGGAATGAATATGAATTCAAACGGTAATATGAATGGAATGAATATGAACTCGAACGGTAATATGAATTCCAACAGCAATTCCAACCGCAATCGCAACTCAAACAGCAACTCGAATCGCAATTCAAACAGTAATTCAAATTCAAACGGCAACACGAACTCAAACAGCAATATGAACTAATTGCAGTTTTAATAATCTACAGCGGTGTTATTTAACCGAATTTGCAGCTTTTTTTCAAAAGAAAGCTGCAAATTCGCAATTTTGAAGGAGAACAAAATGAAAAGATTGATAACTTTCGGATTTTTCGGCGCGTTTTTAACGATTTCTTTATTTGGCTGCAACAGCGGCAACCAGAACACTTCTAATTCGACAAATTTGAATCGCGCGGCAACAAATTCCAACGCAGCGCTAAACACTTCAAACACGGCAGTTGTCGTCAATACCAACAATATGGAAACCGGCACGATGAATTCAAATGCCATGAGTTCAGCGAATAGCGGCGCGGCGGTTCCGACTGATGCAAATGGTTTTATGATGCGCGCGGCGGAAGGCGGAATGGCGGAAGTCGAAGCCGGTAAAATGGCGGCAGCCAAAGCGCAGAACGCGGAAGTCAAACAGTTCGCTCAGCAAATGACCGCTGAACATACGCGCGCCAACAACGAATTGAAAACTCTGGCGAGCAAAAAAACCGTAACGCTTCCGACCGCATTAAACGCGGAGCACCAAGCGATGGCGCAGAAGTTAACCGCACTTTCCGGCGCGGAATTCGATAAAGAATATATGCGCGGTCAGGTTGAAGATCACGAAAAAACCGTCGCTTTATTTCAGGCGCAAGCCGACGGCGGAACGGACGCGGAAGCCAAAGCATTCGCGGCGAAACTTCTTCCAAACTTGAAAATGCACCTCGAAATGGCGCGCAAAATCAACGGCAAATTGCAGTAGCTGAACGTTAAAATCAAAAATTGCGGAGATTGAAAAATGGCACAATGCGAAGTTTGCGGCAACGATTATTATTTGGCTTTTGAAGTTATTACAGCCGGAAATACACACGTTTTCGATTGTTTTGAATGCGCGATTCACAAACTCGCGCCGGTTTGTGCCAATTGCGGCTGCCGAATCATCGGACACGGAATCGAAGCGCAGGAAAACTTTTTCTGTTGTGCCAACTGCGCGAAAAAAGCCGGCGTCGAAGGCGTTCAAGACCACATTTGGGGACGAGAAAAAGAAACGGCTGAAGTTTTTTCGCAAATAGATAAAAACTAAAACTGCTGGTCAGTTTTAGTTTTTATCTGCAATCATCTATTTCAGCAGTCAAATCGCACGTCGAACTATTCTGTCGCGAAAACCGTTTTTTGTTGGTTATTCGTTTTCCAAAAGATTTTTTGCTTCTTCAAGACTTTGCCGATGTTCTTCGGTAATTTGCGGGTATTTCAAGTTCATTGATTCGAGTTTACGCGCGATGATTTCTGAGACGGCAATGCGCGTAAACCATTTTTTGTCAGCCGGAATCACATACCAAGGCGCGTTTTCCGTCGAAGTCGCGGCAATCGCTTTTTCGTAGGCGCGCATATAATCTTTCCAGAAGCCGCGTTCTTTCACGTCAGCCGCCGAAAATTTCCAGTTTTTTTCGGGCGTTTCGATTCTCGCCAGAAATCGCTCTTTTTGCTCGTCTTTCGACACGTTGAGAAAAAATTTCAAAATCTGCGTGCCGTTGTCGGTCAAGTTTTTTTCAAACGAGCGAATATTTTCAAACCGGTTTTTCCAGATGCTGCGGCTGTTTTTTATTTTGTCGGGCAGCGGCTGATTTTTTAATATTTCGGGATGAACGCGGACGACCAAAACTTCTTCGTAATACGAACGATTGAAAATGCCGATTCGACCGCGTTCGGGCGTTGCTTTAGCACAGCGCCACAAAAAATCGTGATCCAATTCTTCATTTGACGGCTGTTTGAAAGAATAAACCTGAACGCCCTGCGGATTGATACCGCTCATCACGTGTTTGATCGCGCTGTCTTTACCGGCAGCGTCCATCGCCTGAAAAATTATCAACAGCGATTGCGCGTCCTGCGCGTAGAGCATATTTTGCAGTTCTTTGAGCCGCTCGATATTGTTAGCCAAATCTTTCTGCGCCTGTTCCTTGCCGCTGTAATCGCCGGTGTATTTCGTATCGCTTTTTTCAAAATTCAGTTTCTTGCCGCTTTTAACGCGAAATTCTTCATAATTCATAAAATACAATTTACAGGATTTGTCGGTTTTCGAGTAATCAGAAACAAAAATTTAATAAACAGCAAATAAATCTTCGATTTACAAAAAAAGAAAGGCGGCTCATTTCTGAAACGCCTTTCTTTTTATATTTTAATTTGTAAATCAAAACTACGCGGTCGCCGGATTGTTGCCGGTTATCGGCGGGAGAATCGGAGTCTTGAATTTATTTTTCGCCGCTTCTTCGGTCGCCGGATTATTGCCGCCGTCGTTTGTCGAAGGCGCGCTACCGTCTTCGTCAAGCGGAAGACCGGCAACGATGCGCCGAATCTGCACGCCGTCAAGCGTTTCCCGTTTAATCAATTCTTCGGAAAGCCGCACCATCGCTTCGTCAAATTCGGTAATGATTTCGCGAGCTTTGCCATACTGATCGGCAATAATTTTCTTGACTTCGCCATCAATTTTGATCGCCGTATCTTCCGAATAATCACGATGCTGGGAAATCTCGCGACCGAGGAAGATTTGTTCTTCTTTTTTACCGAAAGTCAGCGGTCCGAGCTGGCTCATTCCGTATTCGCAAACCATTGAGCGCGCCAGTTCCGTTGCTCTTTCGATGTCGTTTGAAGCGCCGGTCGTGACGTTGTTTTCACCGAAATAAAGTTCTTCGGCAATTCGTCCGCCCATTAAAATCGCAATTTGACCGAGCAAATATTCTTTTGTGTAACTGTGACGGTCGGCTTCGGGCAACTGCATCGTGACGCCGAGCGCCATTCCGCGCGGAATGATCGAAACTTTATGCACCGGATCAGCCGAAGGAACTTTCAAACCGACGAGCGTATGACCGGCTTCGTGATATGCCGTCAATTTCTTTTCGTGGTCGGACAAAACCATTGATTTGCGTTCCGCGCCCATCAAAACTTTGTCTTTCGCGATTTCAAAATCGTTCATCGTTACGACTTTTTTGTTAAATCGCGCTGCGTTAAGCGCCGCTTCGTTAACGATGTTCGCCAAATCCGCGCCGGTAAATCCGGGCGTTCCGCGCGCAATCACGCTGACATCAACGTTTTCGTCCATCGGAATTTTGCGCGTGTGAACTTTCAAAATTCCTTCGCGTCCTTTCACGTCCGGTCTGCCGACGACAACGCGGCGGTCAAAACGACCCGGTCTGAGCAGCGCCGGATCGAGAACGTCCGGTCTGTTGGTCGAAGCCATCAAAATCACGCCGTCGTTCGATTCAAAACCGTCCATCTCGACGAGTAATTGATTGAGCGTCTGTTCGCGTTCATCGTGTCCGCCCGACGAATATCCCCCACCGCGGCGACGACCGACCGCATCGATCTCATCGAGGAAGATAATGCAGGGGGACGATTCTTTGGCGGTCTTGAAAAGATCGCGTACGCGGGAAGCGCCCACGCCAACGAACATTTCGACAAAGTCTGAACCAGAGATCGAGAAGAATG
>SXVE01000448.1 GCA_005790265.1 Acidobacteriota bacterium
GGGCAACAATAATTTGATCGGAATGAACGACGAGCAGATTGATAATCTGAAAGTTACCGCCGATTATACGAATCCGAACGGCGAGCTTTCGTTCGTCAGTCTCGAACAATTCGTTGACGAGATTCCTGTTTTTCGCTCGGAAATTCGAGCCGCTTTTAATCAGGAAGGCGCGATGTTTCGCGTAATCAATAATTCCGCGCCTGAACTTGATTACAACAATTTATCGAGAGACTTCGGCGATCCGGCAGAAGCGGTCACTCGCGCCGCCGGTTATTTGAATCACACTTTGAAAAAAGCGATGCGCAACGACGCGGCTTCGACCGATTTGAAAGCGGTTTTCGGAGAAGGCGATTGGGCGACGACCGCCGAAAAAATGTATTTCCCGACGGAAATCGGCGTCGCGCGACCGGCGTGGCGCGTGCTGGTCTGGGAAACCGGCGATGCGTTTTACGTGATCGTTGACGCGGAAACCGGCGCAATGCTTTATCGCGAAAATATCACTTCGCATCAAACGCAGGCGGCGACTTACAATGTTTACGCCAACACGACCAACCTTTTGCAGACGATGCCGAATCCGGCGCCGCTCGCCGCGCCCGGACTGCTTGATCCGTCACTTGGAACTCAGGGAACTTTGCAGCCGCGAACCAGTGTTACTTTAATCGGTAATGAAGCGCCGAACTCATTCAACAATCTCGGCTGGATTACCGACGGCGCGAACGGCGCGAACGGTCACACGGACGGCAATAACGTCGCGGCAGGCGTTGACCGCGATACAACAAACGGCATTGATAATGTCGTTGCCGGAACCAACCGCGTTTTTAATTTTGCTTTCACGCCCGGCGCCGGACCGAACAACAGCGGCGGCGATAGTCCGCTGTTGCCCGCTTATCAAAACGGCGCGGCGACCAATCTTTTTTACGTCACCAATCGTTATCACGATATAACTTACACGCTCGGCTTTACCGAAGCAGCGAAGAACTTTCAAAACGACAACTTCGGTCGCGGCGGCGCAGCGGCTGACCGCATCTCGGCGGAAGCTCAGGATAATACACAGAGCGCATCATCCTGTCCGACGCTGCCCTGCTATAACAACGCGAATTTTTCGACTCCGGCGGACGGCGGACGCGGCAGAATGCAGATGTATATATGGAATCAGCCGACGCCTGACCGCGACGGCGATTTCGATGCGGAAATCATCGTTCACGAATTAACGCACGGACTTTTCGGACGACTGCACAACGGCGTCAACGGCACGCAAGCCGGACAGATGAACGAAGGCACCGCCGATTTCTTCGCGCACGTTTTGTTAAGCAATTTCAGCGACCCGATCAACACGGTGAGCACGACCGGTGGATACGCTACTCTTTTATTAAGAAGTTCAACTTTTACTTCAAATTACTATTACGGCATTCGCCGTTTTCCGAAAGCCGTGCTGGCTTTCACCGGCGGTCCGAATAATCGTCCGCACAATCCTTTGACTTTTGCCGATATTGATCCGGCGCAAATGAACCTGGACAACGGCGCGTTCGCTCCGGCATTTGTCGGTTCGACGACATCGGTTCACGACGGCGGCGAAATTTGGAGCAGTATGATGTGGGAAGTTCGCGCCAAAATCGTGCAAAGACTCGGTGCCGAAGCCGGTAATCGCCGCGTTTTGCAGCTCGCGATGGACGGAATGAAAGTAGCGCCGTCAAATCCGACGATGATTCAGGAACGCAACGCGATTATCGCGGCGGCGCAGGCGAACGGGAACAGCGCTGACATCGCCGATATCTGGGCTGGTTTTGCGCTGCGCGGCATGGGCTTCAGCGCGAAGAATCCGACCGGCAACACCGTAATCGAAGGGTTCGATTTGCCGAATGCCGCGCTTGCCGAAACCGGGTTTTCCGTCGCTGATCTGTCGCCGGGCGGCGATAATGACGGCTTTACCGAACCGGGCGAAACCGTGCAATTGACCGTTCCGATTACAAACAACACCGGCAAGACTGTGACGAATGTTGTCGGAGTAGTAACGGGCGGCGGAAGCGCAAATTACGGCACTTTGACCAACGGGCAAACCGTCAGCCGTCAAATTGCTTATACGATTCCCGGTAATGCGGCTTGCGGCAGTGTGCATACGGTCAATATCACCGTTAACAGCGATGTCGGCGCGGGAAATACTGAAACTCGCTCGTTCCGTCTTGGCGCGCCGGTGTTCGGCGGCACATCGCAAAATTTTGACGGCGTTACCGCACCGGCGCTGCCGAGCGGTTGGACGCAGAACAACAGCGGTTCAAATACCGGTTGGGTAACCAGTGCAGCTTTAGCGGGCAGCTTGCCGAACGCGGCTTATGCTCCGTCGCCGGCAACGCCGGGTCAGGCAGAATTGATTACCTCCGCTCGGATAACTTCCGCAACAGCGCAGCTGACTTTCAAGAATTTCTACAACACGGAAAGCACTTGGGATGGAGCAGTGCTCGACATCCAGATTGGCAGTGGAGCATATCAGGAAATTGTCGCCGCGGGCGGTAGTTTTGTCAGCGGCGGTTACAATACCACAATGAACGCTTCAAGTCCGTTTGGCGCGCAGCGCGCGTGGTCGGGCAATTCGGTTGCTTTCATCAACACGGTTGTAAATTTGCCGGCGGCGGCGAACGGTCAAACTGTAAATTTGAGATGGCGGATCGTTAGTGATGCAAGCGATACCGCCGCCGGTGTTCCCGGGCAGCGAATTGACGATGTCGCGTTAACAGGCGGATCAATTCTTTCCGGTTACAGCTGCACTTTAGCTCCGACGGCAGCGGCAGTTTCAGTTTCGGGACGCGTCATTATGCCGAAGAATGCGGGATTGACCAACGCTTCGGTTACAATCACCGACACCAACGGAGTTTCGCAGACGGTCAGAACCGGCAAATCCGGTAATTTTCACTTTGCCGACATTTCGGCGGGTGAAACCTATATTTTAACCGTCACAGCCAAACGTTATTCGTATGCGCCGCAAGTAATCAGCGTGACCGAAAATATCACGGAACTCAATTTCTTTCCGCAGTAACTAAATAGAAAAATTTGAGTTATGAATAAAGAGGCTTGACCGCAAGGTCAAGCCTCTTTATTTTCAATACTGATTAATTAATAATTTCCAAGCGAATGCTTCGGAATCGGCGGAAGACGCGAGAACAAAAAATAATTTATTAATGTTGGGAAAATACTGCTGGCGGACTAAGTATAAAATTTATTAAAATCTCGATGATACCGCCGCTTGCGGTGATTTCCCGGCTCGCATTCTTTCAAAAAAATGTTCGGCTGAGAGCAACCTGAATACTACCGAGCCGAATCCATATTACCGAAAAAAAGCTCAATCAATTTCAGAAATCAACTATTTAATTCTTAAACAAGATGAAACTTCTAAAAATCTCTCTCCGCGCTGCCGCTTTTCTCGTTTTATTTCTTTGCGCGATCAGCGCAGCGCCTGCGCAGAATCAGTTTGGAAAACTTTTTACAGTCAATGACAGCGGCGATTCGCGCGACGCTGTGCCGGGCAATGGAGTGTGTCTCGATGCGAGCGGCAAATGCACCGTTCGGGCGGCAATTGAGGAGGCGAACAGCGCGCCGGATCAAGACGCAATCATTTTCGATTTGCCCGGCAATGTGATTATTGATTTGTCGCTCGGCGAATTGGTTATCAGTTCAAATCTCTACATCATCGGACCGAGCGCGCGAAAATTGTTTATCCAGCGCATCCACTCCGCCAGCACAAATTTTCGCGTCTTTCACGTTACGCCAAACGCGGGCGTCAGTATCAATCTGCGCGGTTTTTCGATTTCGCACGGACAGGCGGCGCGCGGCGGCGGAATTTATATCGAAAGCGGCAATATCGTGAATTTAACCGAACTCGCCATTCATTCAAATTCGGCGGAAGTCGGCGGCGCGATTGCCAACGCCGGTACGCTGAATATGACGCGTTCGAGTCTCAGCAGCAACGCGGCGCTGACGACGCTCGGCAACGGAGCGTCGCTCGGCGGCGGTCTCATCAATCTCGACGCCAGTTCAAAAGCGACGATCAGCAATTCGACGTTGACGATGAATACTTCAACTTCCGGCGGCGGCATCTTCAATAACGGAACGCTGATTTTAGTTAACAACACGCTGACGAATAACGGCGCGACTGTTCGCGGCGCGAGCATTGCCAACGAACCGGGCGGCGTTGTTTCGGTTCTGAACACGATCATCGGGCGCGACCTTTTTTCATCTTCGCTCGCCGGTGCATTTGTCTCGCTCGGCAACAATATTATTACTGACGCGCGCAACTCTTCGGGATTTACTAACGGCGTCGGCGGCGATCAGGTGAGCAATGATAATGCGATCAATCCGCTGCTCGGCGCCTTCAGTTACAACGGCGGTGAAACCCTCAATTTTCCGCTGCTCGACGGCAGTCCCGCGATTAATCAGGGCAATAGCTGCGTTTTTACGGGAGGCTGTCCGGCACCGGTGCCGAGCAATCTCGCGCTCAGATACGATCAACGCAAAAATTACTCGCGGCGTGCAGACAACGCCATTGATGTCGGAGCCGTTGAATACAACGCAGGAATCCTTACGAGCCGCACGTCGATCGGCTTTATAAGCGGAAGAGCCAGACGATCTGGTGCGTCCGTCATTCTCACCCGAATAACGACCAACGAGAAGCAATACCAAATTGCCAATCCGTTCGGTAACTTCCGCATTCAAAATATCATTGACCTCGACCCGTATATTCTGGAAATCAAAAGCAAACGCGCCGGACAAAGCTCAATATTCGTGCTCGAATTTGATAAAGTCTTCCCGATTTTTCCCATCAGACCTGATCCATTCTTTAGCGAAATCGAACTCTCCGAACAACGCTGATCGCCGCCGGACGCCGCTCTGTTGAAGTAAAATCAATCGAGTGAACACCTGAAAAGCAGCGAAATCAACATTACGCGTTCATCTTTTTTCGCTTTCTGGATATATTGCCGATGTCGTTTTTTATGAGCGTCGTGTAAAGCA
>SXVE01000449.1 GCA_005790265.1 Acidobacteriota bacterium
AAATTGGTTCAAGCGTAAGAATAAAACGACGATCATCGAATTTTACGAGCGAATGCAAACAGTTTTAGCAAGCAAAGGTTTCCGCCGCGCGCCGCATCAAACTCCACTTGAATTCGCGTTTGCGCTCGATATGCCGGAAGCGGTTCGCATTACGGAAAAATACAATCGCGTGCGCTTCGGTGAAAAGGATTTATCAGCTGATGAGGCAAAGGAGATTGAGATCTTGCTTGATTCTATGATTAAAAAAGATTATGAAAACAAATCAAAAAACTAGTAAATATAATATAGCGATTAGACTAGTATTATCTTTTGTAATTTGTTTTTTTCTAATTTATACAATTTCAGAATCTGCCGCTGGATTGAATGCATTAAATTTAATCCCTGTATCTTCGCTTTTTGTCGCAGCGGTTTTGTTTGCCATAAATAAAAAAGTGGCTGATTATATTTCCTTTTCGATTTATGTTTTTCTTTTTGGAGGATTGCTGCCGTTTCAATTTTTAGAGGAAAGGTGTTTAGATCCAGAGAATTTTAACATTTGTATACGAAGTTTGTTTTTTAGTAAGGATGCGTTGATTTTATTATTGTTAATTTCTCCTTTGGCTTACCTCATATTAAACTTTATAAAACAGCTAAAAAAATAATGAAAAAAGTTGTATTTGTCAGTCTCGGTTGCCCAAAGAATCTCGTTGATTCAGAAGTGATGATGGGGCAATTGAAAGCGGCTGGCTACGAAATTACCAGTAATGCCGATCAAGCGGATACGGTTGTCGTCAATACGTGCGGATTTATCGAATCGGCGAAGCAGGAATCAATTGATGCGATTCTCGAAGCGACAAACGCCAAAACGAACGGAGTTGCCAAACGCGTCGTCGTTGCCGGGTGTTTGGTTGAGCGTTACCGCGACGATTTGATTAAGGAATTGCCGGAAGTTGACGCGTTTATCGGGACGAATGAAATCGGCAGAATTTTAGAAGCCGCCGACGAAACGAAAAACTTCAAGGAGTTTGCGCTTTCGCCAATCGGCAAAAAAACGGCGACTTATCTTTATGATTTTGACACGCCGCGGCCTCGCGCGACCGAATCGCATACGGCGTTTATCAAAATTGCCGAAGGCTGTGACCGTCCGTGCGCGTTTTGCTCGATTCCCGAAATGCGCGGCTCGTTTCGCTCGCGTCGTTTCGGTTCGATTTTGAAAGAAGCCGAAGATCTGGCGAAACAAGGCGTGAAAGAAATCGTTTTGATCGCGCAGGATTCGTCGCGTTTTGGCGAAGACTTAGGCGAAGTTGACGCGCTTGCCAAATTAATTCGCGCACTCGGCGAAATCGAAGATTTAGAGTGGATTCGCGTGATGTACGCTTACCCAACCCATATTTCCGACGCTTTTTTGGAAGCGATCCGCGATACGCCGAAAGCCGTTAAATACCTGGATATGCCGCTGCAACACGGTTCGCGTAATGTTTTAAAATTAATGAAACGAGGCGGCACGCGTGAATCCTTGGAGAAATTAATTCGCCGCGTGCGCGAAAAGGTTCCCGGCATTACAATTCGCACAACGTTTATCACCGGTTTTCCCGGTGAAACCGAAACTGACTTTGCCGAATTAATGCAATTTGTCCGCAACTGCGAATTTGATAACGTCGGCGTTTTCACGTATTCGGACGAAGAAGGAACCGCCGCGTTTGATTTGCCGAACAAAGTTGACGCGAAAACGGCGAAACAACGACGCGCGCTTTTGATGAAAGAACAGGCAAAAATCAGCAAAAGAAAAAACAAAGCGAAAATCGGCAATATCTATAAAGTTTTGTTTGAAGGCGTTTCGCAAGAATCCGATTTACTGTTCCAAGGAAGATTGGAAGGACAAGCTCAGGAAATTGACGGCTATATTTTAATTAACGATATGCCCGAAAACCTCAAACCGGAAATCGGGGCGATTTACAACGTAAGAATTTCCGAAGCGTACAATTATGATTTGATCGGCGAAATATTATAAACGCGTCGCTGTCTGCTCGGTGAACAATCCGAATATTATCGCGGAAATCGAAATTCGGATTAAACAAATTAAAGCCGTAAAAATTTTGTCAACTAACAGGCGCAAGCCATTCGAGCGCTTCGGTTTCGGAGAAAAACACACGAAGCGGAATTCCTAAGTTTTCCATCACATTTTCGTAAAATTTATAATCTTCGACGGCTTTATCGCCCGCCGAAACTAAAACGGCGGCTTTTACTTTGCGCGTCGGCAATTTTTGAAAAACTTCCAGCTCGCGCGGCAAATGAAACCAACTGGAAAAACTAACCGTCGTCGTCGCCTGCCGAATGTCATACAAAACGTGGTAGGAATGTTCGGCTGCCGTTTCGCGAGCCAGCGAAATAATTTTCTCGCCGTCCGCCTGAAAAAGCTCACCGGTCGCCGTAATTTTTACTAATTTGAGATTGTGATCCACAAAAATATCGAATGAATTCATTTTTTATCACGGCAATAATACTTTTTATTGTTAAGTGGAAAAGTTTGAAGACGGTTATAAATACAGACGAAAAAATGTCGTTTTGACGAGGACAAAAAATTTCGTTCAAATTGTTGAGAATTACCCGCTTTTTTATTTTCTGGTTAATTCAACGCCCGTTGCTTCAAAAGAAATTTCTGTGACCGAACCGTCGGCGTTGCGTTTTTCAAATTTCGCGCCGTCGTCGTTGATCAGATGCTCGACTTCGGCTTTTGACAGAGTTTTGACCGTGAAAATGCCTTCGGTTTTGGCTTTCGCTCCGGCAGCGTTGAGCGGAATAAAAAAGCCGTGATCTTTCATCGTAACGCGCACGGATTTGGCGTTTTGAGCGGGCGCAAGTTCCATCCAACAGCCTTCCATCTTGCACGAACGAACGATCACGCCTTCAACGCGCACGGTTTGACCGGCATATTTCGACGGATTTTCCATCACTTTAGCCAGCGAAACTTTTTTTCCTTTGCCGAGCATCGTCCCGCGTTTCAAAACGCCATTTGTCGGAATGGCTTCGGTTTTATCTTTGTCGGTCGGCTTGGCGTGTTCGGCTTTTTCCTGACCGAATGCCGCGCAGGAAAATGCGGCGAGCAAAAGCATAAAACTAAACAATTTTTTCATTTTTATTCTCCGTAAAAAAGATTTTGAGTAATTTTGCACAGAAACGAAGAATTTTTCAAGACCGCAAAACTTTTTGACAAAAGTGTTTCAGCCATTCGCCTCGCGAAAAATTCATTGAAAATCACGTCTCGATTTTGAAATCGTTAGCCGGGTCTGCCAGAATAAATTTTGACGGTAAATTGATTAATCAAAAGGGAGAACAATATGGCAGAAAATCAGGAAACAGGTGAACCGGAAACGATTAGAACCGACCACGAAAACGGACAACAGGAACCGCGCGGCACCGGATTAGTCGGCGATGAAGATATTCAGGACATTGCGGGCGAAAACAATGACAAACCAATCGGACAGGATCACTCGCTCGACAATTACGGCGAAACCGAACCGACCGGCGGAGTCGGCGGCGTGCAGGATTATTCGGACACGACTTCCGACATCGCGCGCATCAAAGACTAAAAACAATTTTCAGTAAAAAAACTAAACAAAAAAGTCGCGAGTTCATTTACCGAAATTCGCGACTTTTTCAGTTTTTTCAACCGAATTTATTTAGCTTCGTAAACGACTTTTCCATCCATCATCGTCAGTAAAACGCGCGATTGGCTGATTTGGCTCGGGTTAATTGAAAAAATATCGTCCGATAAAATTATTAAATCAGCGAGTTTTCCTGCGGAAATAGTGCCTTTAACATTTTCCTGAAATTCGGCGAAAGCAGAGCCGCCGGTGTAAGCTCGGATTGTTTCGGCGAGCGAAATTTTTTGTTCGGGAATCCAGCCGTCGGGATTTTTGCCGTCTGAAGTTTGGCGCGTCACGGCAGTTTGCACGCCGAGCAGCGGATTGAGCGGTGCGACTGCCCAATCGGTTCCGAAAGCGATCATTCCGCCGTCGTCCAAAATCGTGCGAAAAGCGTAAGTTCCTTTTAATCGCTCGCTGTCGAGCCGTTTGTGCGCCCAGCGACCGTCGTCGGCGGCGTGAATCGGCTGCATCGAAGCGACGATTTTGGACGCGCCGAATCGTTTCAAGTCTTCGAGGCGCAAATGCTGCGCGTGTTCGACGCGAAAACGCCGGTCGCGCGCGCCGTTTTCTTTAGCGACGCGTTCAAAAGTTGAAAGCATTGTGTCGTTGGCTTTATCGCCGATAGCGTGAACCATAATTTGCAAACCGGCTTTATCGGCGTTTTTGACGGTTTCGTACATTTTCGGAATTTCGTCCGAAGCCAATCCGGTCGTGTTCGGCGCGTCCAGATACGGCGCGAAAAACCAGGCGGTTGTTGAACCCAAACTGCCATCCGCGTAACCTTTCACACCGCCGACGCGCAGCATCGCGTCGCCGAAAGCGTAATGAACTCCGGTGCGCTGCCAACGCACAAAATCACCGAGCGGGGAAACGGCGTAGATGCGCGTTTTTAATTTTCC
>SXVE01000450.1 GCA_005790265.1 Acidobacteriota bacterium
TTATGCCGAGTCACCAAAGAAAACCTTTATGTTCAACTGCTTCGGTTGGCGCAACGCTTTTTACTTTTGAGTTTTGGGAAAAACATCTAAATCGCGAATCAATCTATTCGCTCTTGATTCAAACTGTAAAGCCTTACGAAAATATCCAATTCCTGCGTTTTTTTGGTCGAGATAAAAATATTTGATGTAACCGATGATGTAATTCATATAACCCAAAGCGTTACCTTTTCCGTCGGGAAACTCTTTAGTTTTATATTGGTATCGGTAAACGCCGTAATGTTCGCTCGAAACTTTGTTGTTTAGTAGTTCAACTGATTTTTCCGCGTAATAAAGAGTTTCGTTCAGGTAGCTGCGATTTGATTTACTAACCGTAATATCAAAACCGACTGAAGCCAACGTTAGAGTTATGTCAATAAACTCAGGTTCTTTTATCAAAATTTTCTCACCAATTTCAAAAACTTTACTCCATTTTTCAGACCTAAATGCTTTATCGAACTCAAAATAAAGAGGATTTCTCGGAGGATGATCGCAACATATTTCCGGGTCAATCGGTGTGCTCACAACCCCAATATAAGTTTTGAAGTATTCAATGATTTTCTCTGATTCTTTATCATCGCTGTATTTTCTGACAAATTCTTTGGCGGCTTCCAAAGCGATTTTTCGCTGCTGCAAACTGCCCGAATAATTGTCTACAAATGATTGGTACAAAACTTTCTGTTCTTCGATTTTATTCGTCGAATTCAAATAAATCGCTGTGATTAACAAATCGCTGGCGCCCGCTTTTTTCAAGCTTTTTTCGCCTTGTTCGTCGAGCGAAAAGTTCACTTTTCGCTCGCTAATTTCTTCAATCGGTTGGCGGTTATTTTCGTCGGCGGATTTTTCGTTTTGAGAGTTCAATGTCAATTTTGAAATGATTTCATCCAAAGTTATCGGTTTCGGTTTTTGACCGAAAACCATTTGCTGAACGGAAAACGTCCAGAGCAAACTAACGAATAGAAAAATAATTCGGCGTTGGCGAAAATTCATAATAATAGATTTATAGCGCAGCTTAATCGCCGATGATAATCATTCCGCCGCCGCCGGTGTTTTCGGTCGCGTTTTCCTTTTTGTCTTCTTTCAAAAATCCCTGCGCGACGAACAGTTTGACGATGGTGCGCGTGTCGCTGCGGGCGAATTTGTCGGAGAAAAGGCTCATTCGGTTGAGGTCAGCTTTGCCGAGCATTTCGATTTGGCTGATGTAGCGAAACAGCATCAATCCGTCCCACGAATAGCCGTTGACTTTCATCACGAGCTCGCCTTTTTTGAAGTTTTGATTGCGCTTGTTGTATTTGCTCAAAACCGCCGAAGCCTGCACGGTTTCGTTGATCTGGTCAACAATCGGTTCGAACAATCGAAACGCTTCGTCCGCGTTGATCGTGGCGTAACCTTTGACGAGTTCCATCACGTCGCCGACTTCATCTTCGTCTTCGGGAAATTCATTGGTCAGCGATTTGGCGTCTTTCATCAAACCGGCGGCGGTTTCCAAGTTTTCCTTGCCGCCTTTTTTGTGAAATTCGAGCGCGAGCGCGACGAGTTTGTTGATCTGCGTTTTCTTTTTGCTCAAATTGCCGATCATTTTTTTCGCTTCGTCGAGCTTGCCGTCTTTCGCCGTGCGGCTGATGCGCGCCGATTCGTATTGCTCGGTCGCCTGCGCGCGCGCTTTTTCGTCCGGGATTTGCTCGATAATTTTCTTCGCGCGCGCATCGTCATCAATTTGTCCGATCTTGTCGCTGATCGATTGATAAGCCATCGCTTTATCGTCTTCGTTGAGCTTCGGCACGTCGGCGAGAATTTCTTCGGGCGTCGAATTCGGAATCCAGAGTTTTTCTCTCTGCTGCATGCTTTTTACTTCGGGCGGCAGATTTTTCGCGGCTTCGCTTTGTTTTTGTTTGAGCAGCGCGATTTTTTCCGGCAGATACTTTTCGAGACTCGCCATCGCCTGCGTCATCGCCCTACTCATTTCAAGCGAATTTGACGGCTGCATCAACGTGTCGAAAATCTTATTGGCGATTTCTTTCGCCTGCGCGTCCGAGAATTTGAATTGTTTCGTTTTCGCCGTTTTCGGCTGATTCGGATTCGTTTCCGCTTGCAGAAAACGAATTGCGGCGTTTAAATCGTCACGCTTTTTCGCTAAATCCGTCTCCGTAATTTTTTTGACGATGTCGTCGGCAAGCGCCGCCGCTTTTTTTTCGTCTTTTTGATAAATTCTCTGCAAAAGCGGCGCGACATTCCACGAAATTCCTTTTGCCAGACTGTCTTTAATCAATTTGATCGCTTTGTCGGGATTTTGTTCGGCGGCGAGCAAAGCAAATCGCTGTTCGAGCGCGATTTCCTGCCGCGCGCGGTTTTGTTCCGGATTAAAATTCATATAATCGGCTTCCTGTTTGGCGTTCGGCAGCGCGGCTTTGTTCATCGCTTCGGTAATTTTCGCGGTGCGCGTTTGCGCGAGCATTTCGAGCGCCATTTCAGCGTCGCGTTTGGCGACGAGCGGCAGAATTTCGCCGCGAATATCGCTCAAATCGAAAACGACGTAGAACGGGTCGTCGTCCGCTTTTTTGTCTTTTTCAATTTCGGCATTGGCGAGCAGAATTTCATTGCCCGCATTGCGAAACATTTCGCGGGCGCGTTTTTCGTCGAATTTCCAGTACATATCGCCGGCGAGCGCGTAAACAATCGCGCGATTTTGCGGCAGACGCAAAGCTCCGGCGTCGCCGACCGCCTGATCGAGAATTTCCAACACGCGTTCTTCCAATTTCTTTTGCGCTTTTTCTTTGTCGGCTGCCGATTCGGTCGGCGACGAAGTTGGCGCAGTAGTAGTCTGTGCGAAAACGGTGAGAGAAAACGACAGAACGACGGCGAGTATTTGCGAGAGACATCTGGAAAACATCGTTTGAGACTCCTTAAATTTTTATTTAGTTTGGTGACAGGCAGCTGCAAACTTACATCAAACCTTTATTAAAAACAAGACTTTTTTGAAAAAGCCTTTTTAGAATCCGAAAAGCAGCAACAAGCGAAGTTATATTTAACGAAAGAAAATAATTAAAACAATAAAATGGCGAATAATAATGAGATAAAATCGAGCGAAATCACACCGGAAAGCGTTTACTTGAATCGCCGCAGTTTTATGCGCGCCGGAATTCTGGCGGGAACGACGCTGGCGACGGCGGGAATTTACCGTTTTTTCAATCAGCCGCCGCCGAAAGAAATCGTCACGACGCAAATCGAATACGCGCCATCGTCCGCCGAATTTAACGCCGCCGAAAATGCCACGTCGTTTGCCGATATTACCAATTACAACAATTACTACGAATTTTCGACCGGCAAAACTTCCGTCGCCCGCGCCGCGCAAAATTTCGCGACGCGTCCGTGGACAATCGAAGTCGGCGGACTCGTGCAAAAACCGAAAGTTTTCGACATTGATGAGCTTTTGAAATACGAACAGGAAGAAAGAATTTATCGTTTTCGCTGCGTCGAAGGCTGGTCAATGGTGATTCCGTGGATCGGTTTTCCGCTGCAAAAAATTCTCGCGGCGGTCGAACCGTTGGGAACGGCGAAATACGTCGCTTTTGAAACGTTTTATCCGGGCATCAAATCGGAAAACGCGGCGGTTAAATTACCGGAAAATCGCGGCGAAATGCAGTCGGAATTTTCAGCGGGAATCGAACTTCCATACGTTGAAGGTTTGCGTCTGGACGAAGCACTGCATCCGTTAACTCTTTTGGCGACCGGACTTTACGGCAAACAGATGCCGAATCAAAACGGCGCGCCGATTCGTCTCGTCGTGCCGTGGAAATACGGTTTCAAAAGCATCAAATCAATCGTCAAAATCACTTTGACCGAAACGGAGCCGCCGACGACGTGGAACATCGCCGCGCCGGACGAATACGGATTTTTCTCGAACGTCAACCCGACCGTCGCGCATCCGCGCTGGTCACAGGCAAGCGAACGACGCATCGGCGAA
>SXVE01000001.1 GCA_005790265.1 Acidobacteriota bacterium
ACTGCAAGATTTCGGGGATTAATTTGTGTGTTTTGTTGGTAGACGAAGGAAAATTTAACTAAAAGTTACTATTCTGTCAAGACATTTTTTCTATTTTCTTTAAATAACCGCAAAATTGACATAAATTCAGCGATTGGCGATGATATGGCTACATTTCGTTTCCGAGTTTCAGACTTCAAATTTCAAGTAGAAACGATAGAACTTCTTTCAACCTGAAACCTGAAACTTCAAACCTGAAACTTAAAATTATGAGCGAATACGGCAAAGGCGCGCTGCTTTCATACAACGAATATCTCAAAGTTCCCGAACTGATCGGACTGCAAAAAACGCTGTCCGAACCGACGAGCCATGATGAATTGCTTTTTATCATCATTCATCAAACTTACGAGTTGTGGTTCAAGCAGATTTTGCACGAAGTTGACGCCACCAAAAAATGGCTCGCGGAAAATCGCACTTTTCGCGCCAATCACAGTTTGCGCGCCGTAACGGCAATCGAAAAAGTCATCGTTTCGCAAATTCACATTCTCGAAACGATGGCGCAAATCGGTTTTTTAGAGTTTCGCGACAAACTCAATCCGGCGAGCGGTTTTCAATCAATGCAGTTTCGCGAACTCGAATTCGTTTCGGGCGCAAAAGACGAAAAGATTCTCAAAACTTTCGCCCGCGACGAATTCGCTTTTGAAAGATTAAACGCGCGTTTTAATGAACCGAGTCTCGCCGACGAATTCTGGCAAATCTTGCACAGAAACGATTTCGCCGTCGAAACGAATGATGAACGCGTCGCCTCGATCGTCAGAATTTTAACCGAACCGGAAAAATACGCCGACTTTTTCAATATGCAGGATTTGCTGATCGAACACGATGAGAATATTTCGCTCTGGCGTTATCATCACGTTTTGATGGTCGAGCGAATGATGGGAATGAAGCCGGGAACCGGCGGCTCCGACGGCGCGGGATATTTGCGCACGACGTTAGCCAAGAAATTTTTTCCCGAACTTTGGGAAGCGCGCACGCATCTTAAAATATGATTTCTAAACAATAAAAATTCTTCGGGCGAACAAGCAAAAATCAAGTGAAAATCAATTTTATCAAGCCGCAATTTCTTTCGTTTACGTTTATTTTGTTTCTTTTTTCGGCAGTGTTCGCGCAAACCGAAAAACCTTTGCGCGTAACGATTTTGCACGTCAACGACGTTTATCAGTTTACGCCGGTTGACGGCGGCGCGCGCGGCGGGCTTGCCAGACTTTTAACGCTGAAAAAACAAATCAAAGCGGAAAATCCGAACACTATTTTCACGCTCGGCGGCGATACGGTTTCGCCTTCGGTCGAAACCAGAACTTATCGCGGCGCGCAGATGATTGACGCGTGGAACGCCGTCGGCATTGATTACGCCGTGCTCGGCAATCACGAATTCGACATTAAAACGCCGGAATTGCTCGAGAGAATGAAAGAATCGAAATTTCAATGGCTCGGCGCAAACGTGATTGACACGAAAACGAATCGAATTTTCGCCGACACGCCGCCGTTCGTCATTAAAGATTTCGGCAGCGTAAAAATCGGTTTTCTCGGACTTCTTTTGCCGGAAACAAAAGAAACTTCTTCGATGGAAGCGAGCCTTGCGATTAGAAGTTACTGCGAAACGGCAAAGGAAATCGTACCGAAAATGCGCGCCGCCGGAGCCAACGCAATCGTCGGTTTGACGCACATGTTTATGTACGAAGACAAAGAATTGGCAAAATGCGCGGATTTTGATTTAATTCTCGGCGGACACGAACACACGCTTTTGCAGTCGTCTTCAGCGGGAACGCCGATTTTCAAAATGACGGCGGACGCGCGCGAGCTCGGCAGATTCAATTTAAATTTCGACGCCAAATCGAAAAAACTGGACAGCATTGATTGGGAAATAATTCCGGTCACCGACAAAATCGAAAGCGCGCCGGAATTCACTCCGGTTTTTGATAAATACAAAGAGCTTCTGCAAAAATTGTCCGAGCCGGTCGGTTTGAGCGGCGCGGTGCTCGATGCGCTTTCTTTTTCGAGCCGCACAAAAGAAACGAACGTCGGAAATTTCATCGCCGATTCGTATCGCAATGCGGTCAAAGCCGACATCGGATTCGTCAACGGCGGTTCAATTCGCGCCGATCTAATTTATAATCCGGGTGTTTTGACGAAACGCGACGTGCTTTCGATTTTGCCGTTCAATAATCCGATTGTGAAAATTGAATTGAGCGGCAAGGTTTTGCGCGAAGTTTTAGAACACGGCGTCGCGCGCAGCAGCGGCGGCGAAGACAACGAACCCGGACGTTTTCCGCAAATTTCGGGAATGACTTTCAAATACGATTCGTCAAAACCGGCGGGAAATCGCGTCACGGAAGTTACGGTCGGCGGAAAACCGCTTGATGCAAAGAAAAATTATACGCTGGCGACTTCAGACTTTCTGGTTTCGCGCGGCGGCGACGGTTACACGATGTTCAAAAACGCGAAAGTTTTGACGAATGCGGAAAACGCGCCGAAAGATTCGGAAGTTTTCGAGCAGGCGATCAGAAACGCGCCGAATAAAACTATCGCGCCGCAAACCGAAGGCAGAATAATACGAATCAAATAGCCACAAAAAGCACAAAAACCGCAAAAAAGAGGAGAACAAAAAAGAAATAGAACACCGACTGAAACGGAGAAAGCATAGGTTGCTACGGATAAATTTTTATAAATAATATCCGCGCCAATCCGCTTAATCCGTCAAAATCCGCGTTCTATTTCTTTTTTGCCCTTTTTTGCGATTTTTGTGCCTTTTGTGGCTATCAATTGTAATTGCAAACCGTCGCGTGCGCCGCTTTCAAATCGGCTTCGATTTTTTCTCGGTTGCGCGCGTCAACTTCTTTTAACAGACAAATGACGTTCGCCGAATTTTGTTTGACGCATTTTCCTTTTTGGTGTTTTTTGATTTCGCCGAGTATGGAATCGGTTTGTCCGATGCAGACAAATGCGTGATGACCTTTGCCCAGTTTGTCGGTTTTTCGTTTGGAAATAACGTAAATTCCCGACGTTTCTTCGATTTCAGCCGTGAGCGGAAAAACCTCGAAATTGTAGAGAGATTTTTTGCCGCGAAAGATGGCTTCGCTGATTTTTGCGGATTTTTTTCTTGCGTGTTTCATACAAAACATTGTATCGCAAATGAAACACGACTTCAAAAATAAAATTCGATTTTTTTCAGACGAAAATCGAAAAAACTTCGTTGGAATAAACCATTCCTTTGCGCGTCAGCCGCAAATGATTTTCGCTCCGCTCGATCAACTCTAAATCATCTAAACGCAGCAAATCCGCTTTATATTTTTCCAGTAAATTAATGCCGAAACGCTTTTCGTAAGCCGCTAAATCAATTCCGCGAGCGAGACGCAAACCGAGAAAAACGAACTCGGAAGCGAGATCAATCGGCTCGCGGAAAACTTCCGCCGAAAGTCCGCTTTCGATCAATTTAACATAACGCGCCGTGTCGCGTTCGTTGGCGTAACGCTCTTTTCCGTCGAAAGAATGCGCCGAAACGCCGAACGCGTAAACCGGTTCGCACAGCCAGTATTTTGAATTGTGTTTCGACTCGAAACCGCGACGCGCAAAATTCGAGATTTCGTATTGCAGATAGCCGCTCGCCGCTGTTTTTTCGATGATCAGTTCGTACATTTCGCCGCTCAAATCTTCGTCCGGCGCAGGTTGGCGACGACTGCGAATCTGTTCGGCGAGCGGCGTTCCTTCGTGCACTTCGAGCAAATAAAGCGACAGATGTTCGGGCTGCAATTTCAACGCTTCGGTTAAATTTCGTTCCCAGTCAGCGAGCGTTTGGCGCGGCAGACCGGCGATTAAATCAAAGGAGACATTTTGAAAATCGGCTTCGCGCAAAAGCTCAATCGTTTCGCGGAAAACTTCCGCTGAAAGTTCGCTTTCGATCAATTTAACATAACGCGCCGTGTCGCGTTCGTTGGCGTAGCGCTCTTTTCCGTCGAAAGAATGCGCCGAAACGCCGAACGCGTAAACCGGTTCGCACAGCCAGTATTTTGAATTGTGTTTCGACTCGAAACCGCGACGC
>SXVE01000451.1 GCA_005790265.1 Acidobacteriota bacterium
TGATATTGATCGGCGCGGAATGCTCGCGTGCGTTCAGGACGCGCTCGCCATCGCTACGCGCGCACCCGGCGGTTTCGCCGTCACGTTTGACGTTGATATGATTGACCCGCGATTTGCGCCCGGTTCGGGAACGCTCGTGCGCGGCGGAACGACTTATCGCGAAGCGCATCTCGCGCTCGAAGTGATCGCCGAACACGGCGGAATGCGCTCGTTTGAAATCGTCGAGGTCAATCCGATGCTCGATCAAAGCAATATTACCGTCGAACTCGCGGGTGAATTGATTTTGTCGGCACTCGGTAAAACGATTTTATAAAAACAAGTTTAGAATTTAAGATTTGACGTTTGAGATCTATGAACTGTTTCTCAGTGTTGAATATTAAATTTTGAATCTTCAATAAAAAATATGGAAAAAATCAAGGTTGGCGTGATATACGGCGGTCGTTCGGGCGAACACGAAATTTCGGTTCGTTCGGCGATAACGGTAATCGAGCAGATTGACAAAGACAAATACGATGTTTTGCCGATTGCGATTACCGAACAGGGAAGCTGGCTGAATCCGCATGATTCTCTGGAACTGCTGCCGTCAGAAACGCAAAAATTAATCAGTAACAGTGTTGAAAAGCTGCCGCGCGCTTCGATTGCGCTGCTCGGCGATACGAATTATCAGGGATTGACGAAGATTGAAATCAACGGCGGCGAAAATCGTCTGTCGAAACTCGACGTTGTTTTTCCGGTTTTGCACGGCACGTTCGGCGAAGACGGAACGATTCAAGGTTTGTTGGAAATGGCGGACGTTCCGTATGTCGGCTGCGGCGTTTTGGCGTCGTCGTGCGGAATGGACAAAGTTGTGATGAAAGCGCTTTTTCGCGATGCGGGTTTGCAGATTTGCGAATACGTTTGGTTTCTGCGCAGCGAATGGGAACGCGACGAAGACGTTGTCATCAAACAAACCGAAGCGAAATTGGGCTATCCGTGTTTCGTCAAACCGGCAAATCTCGGTTCGTCGGTCGGCGTTTCGATGGCGAATGATCGCGAATCGCTGCGCGCCGCAATCAAGCTCGCCGCCGAATACGACCGGAAAATCATTATCGAAGAAGGTCTCGATATGCGCGAAATCGAATGCGCCGTAATCGGCAACGATGAACCGCGCGCGAGTCTGCCCGGCGAATATATTATCCGCGACGAAAGCAAAAAATTTCTCGATTACACGGAAAAATATTCGGGAACCGGAAACAACGAATTTATCGTTCCCGCGCCGGTGTCCGACGAGCTATCCGCGAAAATTCAAAAATTAGCCGTCAACGCGTTCAAAGCCATTGACGGTTCGGGTTTGGCACGCGTTGATTTTTTCCTGCTTAATAAAACCGGCGCGTTACTGGTCAATGAAATAAATACTTTGCCGGGATTAACGAGTGCGTCGGGTTTCCCGAAAATGTGGGCAGGCAGCGGATTAAATTTTTCGCAGGTTGTTGACGCTTTGATCAATCTGGCAATCGAACGTCATCGAGATAAATCAAGAAATAAAACGAGTTTTTGAGATTGAAGCGGCATTTTACGTGAAGAATTAAAATGCCGAATGAAATCAATTTTTCGGCGCGTTGTAACCTTTTCGGGTTCTGATCGTGAGATTCGGTTTGGCGACTTTCAACTCCAATGCGCGCCATTTTCCGTCTTTTTTCGGATTTGAAGATTGAAAACCGACGGTGTACTGCACGCCCAATTCTTTGACGATATTGGCGAACGCCTGACGCATCGCATTGCCGCCGGCGGTCGGAATAAAAAGACCGCCGGATTTTTCGGCAAAGTTTTTCAGCACGCTCTGATTCTGCATTCTATCGCGTCCGCCCGTGTCAATCGCCGACATATCAACCGTATAAATCGTCGCATTAACCGCGCTCGCGGCTTTAAGCGCTTTGTCGGAAGATTTCGCGCTCTGCGTGTCGGCTCCGTCTGAAAGCACGATAATCGCGCGCCGTTTTTCCGCTCGTTTGCCCAATTCTTCCGCCGCTTTGTAAATCGCATCGTTGAGCGTCGTCATTCCGTTGGCTTTCAAATCGAAAACTTTTTCGGCGACATCGCGGCTGTTGGAAAAATCCTGAATTAAGGAAACCTTTGAATCGAAATTATAAATCGCCGCCGCATCGTCGGCGCGCAAACCGTCGAGAAAATTTATTGCCGCCGAGCGCGCGAGACTGACGCGCGTTTCCATACTTCCCGATGTGTCAAGCAAAATAACGGCGGCAAACGGGGTTTCCTGCGTTTCAAAAATCGAGATTTCCTGTTCCGCGCCGTCTTCTAAAACTTTGAATTGCGATTGTTTCAACCCGGAAACGGGTTTTCCCGAGGCGTCGGTAATCGTTGCGTTGAGCAGCACGACCGACGTGTCAATTTTGATGATGTCATCGCCGTCCTGCGCCGAAACGAGGGCGTTGGAAAATATGAAAATTAATAAAACGAAAAAGAGAAGGATCGTGTTTTTTTTCATAAATTTAAAACGGCGCAATTGTGAATTAAATTTTTCAGCGCGCAAACCGTAGAAAATCTATTTGGTGAAACGCACGAATTTGACGATTTTGAGAAGCGAGTTCGAGCTTTGAATCGCAACGGCGGAAATGCTGAACCGGCTGGTTTTTTTTAATTCGTCAACGAGTTTGCCGGCAGTTGACTGTAGTTTTCTCATCGCCGCGACCACGACCGAAACTTTTTCGGCGGGCACTTCATCAAATTTTTCGACGGTCGCTTCTTCATCGTCATCGCCGCCGAGTTCTTTGCGGATTTTTTTGACGAGCTTTTCGAGACGGTCGAGTTTTTCGCGATCTTTAACCGTAATTTTGTTCGTTTCCGCCACCGAAGTTTCGAGTTCGGCGCTGATTTTCAAAGCTTCTTCGCCGCGCTGAATCAATTCTTCGTGATCTTTTTTTTCCTGTTCGACTCGGTGTTTATAAAGAGTTTCCTGAATGCTTTTCGGCATTTCTTCTTTTGACGGCGGTTGACCGCTCGGCGAACTCGCGTCAATCTGAGCGTGAGCGGACGAAGCCGCGAAAAAAGCGAAGGCGAAAATAAGAAAAATTTGCGAAAACCTGCTTGTCATAAAAAACAATTGAAAAGCTGAAAATAATAAAGAAACTATTGATCGGTGACCGGCTGCGCGTCCGGCGAATTTCCCGTGACGGCTTCGACCAATTTCGACAAAAATTCATCTTCGGCAATGCCCGAACTTTGCAGCGTCGTCCATTCGGTTTCGAGTCCGTTGCCTGAACGACCCTCGACTTTGGCGGTGACGGCAACGTTGTTTTGAATTCCGTCAATTGATTGAACCTCGATGGTCAATGTAAATTGTCCGCGCGTCCAAACCGTCGCCGAATTTTGCAAAGTCGCATAGCGGTTGATTTCGTTTTGCGAGATGACCGCGCCTTTGGCGAAAACAAACGGCTGCGTGACGATAATTCCGTTTGCCGGGCGCGAAGCCGCTTCGTCAACGATTATTTTGCGCTCTTTCAAAACGTTGGTGATCGTTTCGAGCAGCACGTCGCGGCGCGAATTGAGTTTATACGGATTGGGCAGCACATCGCGGAGTTTCGTTTTGCCTTTTCCCCAATCTATTATTTGGGGATTGGCGGAACCGCCGGTCGCGTTCGTTGTTTTGTTGCCTTCTTCTCTGATTCTTCGCGTTTGCGGATCAACGCCTTTCTGCGCGAAAAGATTGACGGAAAAAAACATGGTGGCGAAGCTGACAAGCAGAAAGTTTTTCATAAATAATTGTTGATCGCACGAGTCGGAGCGATACTAAAAATATAGCCGAAACCGCAGCAGAACAAAAGGTTTGATGTGGAGAAAATTTGAATGGTTGTCGTTCGCCGAAAATAGATCGAAAAGCGGCAGGGCGCGTTATTTTTTATTCTGCAATTCCCACAACAGTAAATGCTTGAGAAAAGCGTGATGCGCGGCAAAACGGGCGATGCAGAAACCGGCGAGACCGTCGAGAAAACCGGCTTTTAGTAAATAAGTTTGGAGAAAAGCGGTTAATCCGGCAGTCATTATTTTGAGTTTCGACGTGCGGCGTCCGCGCTTAAACATTTGCTCGGCGGCGAGCGGCGCGTATCTTTCGCCGATCATTCGGTGATGATGCGCGGCATTTTCGACGCTGTAGTGCAAAATATCGGCGCGAATTTTACCGATTTTCGCGGTCGGTTCCATTGCGACCGACTCGTGTATCAGCACGTCTTTCCATTTTCCTTTATCGCGCCGGTAAAACCGCAATTGCCAATCGGGATACCAGCCGGAATGCGTGATCGGTCGGTCGAGGTAAAAACTGAGTCGCGAGATTCGGTAGCCGTCGGCGATTTCGGCAGATGGCAGATTTTTCAGCCGCAAAATTTCTCTTTGCAGTTCGGGCGAAACGCGCTCGTCGGCATCGAGGCTGAAAATCCAATCGCCGCTCGCGCGGTCGGCGGCGAATTGTTTTTGTTTGGCAAAACCAAGCCATTTCTGCACGATAATCCGCGCGCCCAAACCGGCGGCGATTTCGCGCGTGCGGTCGGTGCTCTCCGAATCAACCAAAATTATTTCATCCGCCCAGGCAACTGACCGAACGGCGTCGGCAATTTTTTCTTCTTCATTAAAAGCGATAATGACGGCGGAGATTTTCACGGCTTGATTGTCGCAAACTTCAAGAAAAACTTAAAGAGTCGGCATATTGACACTGCAAAAAATGATTAAGCGGCAGCGGTTAAATACAGAAAACATTATGTTTAATAAAAATCTGCAAGATTTGTTTCGGGCAAGCGTTCTGTCGGTAAATATTTCGGTTGCCGCTCAATTCCAAAAAAAACGGCGGCGCGTAATTTAATAAATTCTGAGGTGTTCTAGTGATGAAGCGACATTTATTCTGCCAATTTTTCTTTCTGGTTTTCGCGTTTCTGCCCGCTATGTTCAGCGTTCGCGCGCAGGGCGTGATCATTCCCGTCGTTTGCGAAATCCGACCGTGCCGACCGCTTCCGCGCCCGCTTCCGCTGCCGAATGTGCTGCCGGTAAAATCAATCAAACTCGACGTGAAAATAGAAAATCAAGTGGCGATCACGCACGTCGAGCAAGTTTTTCGCAACGATACGGCGCAGACGCTCGAAGGCACATATTTTTTCCCGATTCCGGAAACGGCGTCGGTCGTTGAATTTGCAATTTGGGAAAACGGAAAAAAATTAGTCGGCGAAGTTCGTTCGCGCGATGAAGCGCGGCGAATTTACGATGCGATTGTCAGAACTCAGCGCGATCCCGGACTGCTCGAATACGCAGGGAAAAATCTTTTACAGGCGTCTGTTTTTCCGATCCCGCCCAATTCGGACAAAAAAATCGAACTGACTTATTCGCAAATCTTAAAATCGGAAGCCGGAACCGTTGCTTATCGCTATCCGCTCGGAACCGGCAGGAATTTATGGACGCGGCGACAGCCGCCGGTTAATTTCCCGGCGGAAACGTCGCGTCCGTCGGCTGCCGCGACGCAAACTTTCGGAACGGTTGCGGGAAAAATCGAAATTGCCGGAAAAGAAACGCTGCGCAATGTTTATTCGCCGTCGCATCAGATTGAGGTAAATAAAAAATCGGCGAACGGCGCAAGCGTCAGTTTTGAAACGGAAACGAACGACAGCGATTTTCAAATGTTTTTTTCTCGTTCGGAAAGCGATTTCGGAATGTCATTGATCACGCACCGCGAGCCGGGAAAAGACGGTTATTTTTTGTTGATGATTTCGCCGAAAGAAAATATTGCCGAACGCGAACTCGTCAGCAAAGACATCGTTTTCGTCCTTGATACGTCCGGTTCGATGGCGGACGAAGGAAAAATGGAAAAGGCGCGCGGCGCGCTGTTGTTCGGCATTCGCGGTTTGCGCGACGGCGACCGATTTAACGTAATTAATTTTGCAGGCGAAGAGCATTTGATGGAAAATCGGCTGACAACGGCAAACGCCGAAGGCAAAAGCCGGGGCGAGGAATTCGTCAAAAAACTCACGCCCAACGGCGGCACGAATATTAATGACGCGCTGCGCGCCGCACTGCGCCAGTTCGATTCGTCTGATCGCCCGAAAATGCTTGTTTTTATGACCGACGGATTGCCGACCGTCGGCGAATCGAACATCGAAAAAATCATCGCCAACGCGCGCGCGATCAAAGTCGAAAATTTGCGTCTTTTTCCGCTCGGCGTCGGCTACGATGTCAACACGCAACTGCTCGACCGGTTGGCGGCGGAAAATTCGGGCGCTGCCGATTACGTCGAACCGAAAGAAAATCTCGAAGTCAAAGTTTCCAATTTTTTTACCAAAGTAAATTCGCCGGTGCTCAGCAATCTCGAATTGAACTTTGGCGAAGTGCAGACGGATTTAATGTATCCGCGCCGGTTGACCGACGTTTTTAAAGGCGAACAGATTACGATTATCGGGCGTTATAAAAATCCGTCTGTCGTCGAAAAAGCGACGCTCGTTTTAAGCGGTAAAGCGGGACAGAACGCAAAGAATTTTCGTTATGCCAATCTCGAATTTCCGCTGCGCGAAAATCA